>CANQUR010000020.1 GCA_947627075.1 uncultured Clostridia bacterium | reverse complement strand
TAGCCGCTCTTGCTCCCGACGAGCATATAGAGTCCTTTTGGAACACGAACCGAGGCAACTTCATATTCTGGTGGCTCATCGAAAGCTACTATCCGGGATATTGGGCGCGTCTCGAAAACCTTTACAGATATTCGGATATTTACAAAGACCTTTCGGAAGACGAAAAAAAGCTCGGAAAGATGAACGCGACAGAAAAGCAAGTATATCTTTCTTCGCTTGTCACGCATACCGATCTTTCATATTATTTCGAGAGATGGGGTTACAATTTGTCCGTTTCGGACTATGTTTTCAAGGCGGACGGACCAAATACTTCCCCCGTTTTCAAAAAAGCAATGGAGAAGGCAAAGGAAAGGGGTGAAATAAACAACGACGAACAGCTCAAGTTTTGGTATCTCGACGCCGCCGAATGGTGGAACAGATATCCAAATGCGGCTAACAGCGAATTATATTCAAAGGTAAGCGACAAGCCCGAAATCAGATCGATCACGAAAAGCGCAAACGGATACAATCTCATAATCGACAGCAAGCAATACGACAAGGACGCTCACCTCGGCTTCGAGATCTCCGAGAAGCATAACGGTGAATGGAAGGTGGTCGGCTTTACATATGAGCGTATGTTCCTCGATACTGCCGTCTATCAAAACGGTTACTGCCCGACATATAAGGTCGTCGCATATGACCGCGCATTAAAGCGATCCGAGACAAGCGACGAAAAGCAATACGCGCCTTCTTCGGCAGAAGATAAGGCTTGTAAAATAAACGACGTGTTTTACGGTTCGTTACACGAGGCTGTCTCGGCTGCAAAAGACGGCGATACGATAACCGTTTTGAAACCATTGTACGAAACGGGCATAATAATAGACAAGGCTTTGACGATAATGACCGAAAGCGAGAGCAATGTCATTTACAAAAGCGGCCCCGAACCCGTGTTTATCATCATAAACGACGGAGATAAAAAAGGGAAGCTCACACTGAAGGGCACGGCGAACGCTCGTATTGTTTTGGACGGCTATGGGATCGAATCGAGCGGCTCGCTCATCTACTCGAAAAACGGCGATCTTACCATGGAATATTGCGTGCTCCAAAACAATATCGTCAAGTGGAGCAATACTTCCGTGGGCGGCGCGTTGAGGCTCGAAGGAGGAGCAAACATCTCTCATTGCGAATTCAAAGGAAACTCTGCGCGTCTCGGCGGCGGAGCATATATAGAGAACAGAAGCGGAACGGTCGCAAGCTTTACCGATTGCAAATTTTCCGACAACGAAGCGGGCGAGGGCGCCGGAGTTTATAATACTTGCACTGTTCAACTCACGTCGTGCACCTTCGAAAACAACAAAGCGACGTCTGTCGGCGGCGGTCTTGTAAATCTGTCCGGCGGCATCGTGAGGTCGAAGGATACGACCTTTACGGGCAATTCTGCAAAGCAAGGCGGTGCGATGTACCTCGACGGTCATTCCACTGTTTCTGGCGGCACTATCAAAAACAATACCGCTACCGAGCAGGGCGGCGCGATCTATTATCGCACTAACGTAAGAGTACGTGCGCTTACCGTGGAGCAAAGCGACAATAATGTCGTGACCGTTATCTCGGGCAATACTTGCACCGAAGGCGCGGCGGTTTACTTGAGTGGAGAGGTAAGCGCTTTCAAGGCGGACGTAAAGGATAATTCTTCGAAATATGCTTTCGTCATAGGCGGCAATATCAAGATCACGGGCGGCACGATAAAGGGTGATATGTTCAAACTTGACGGCTCCTCGCTTACCATGGAAAAATTGCCTACGCTTGTGGACGAAATATACATTTATACCGACGTGGCAGACCCGAATTGCCCGCTTTTGACCTCGGGAGAGGTTATAAGCGACGACTTTGTGAATAAACTCAAGGTCAAGGAGGGCGAGGTCGTAAGAGGAGACAACAGGCGCGAGATACGTTTGAAATTGAAAACCTTTTTGGTGACATTCAACTATGGCGACAAAGTGGAACAAAGGCACTTTTTGCCCGGACAAACGCTCGTGTTGGAGGGTTTCGGCGGCGATACCTCTCAAGAAACTTATGTCGGCAAGTGGACGTGTGGCGGAGTCGATTACAATATAGGAGAAAAGATCGAAATAAAAAGCGATATGACGTTCGTCGGCACCGTATCCAAAAAATATAAGATCGAATTCAGGGTCAAAGAAGACGCAGGGGCGAAATTCAATTCCACTATATATGTCATGCCGAGAGAAAAATATTCGTTGCCCAAGATAGAGGTCGAGGGGTATCTTTTGAACGGTTGGGAGCATAACGAAAAGTTGTATCAACCTTATCTCACCTTGAGCGCACTGCAAGACAGGGTATACGTCGCAAAGCTTGCCCTCAAATTCGAGGTTCGATTCTATATTCGCAAGCTTTCGGCAGAATCGAGCGACGAGGATATGCTTATGTTCGCCAGCCGCTATTACGGCTTCGGTTCGAGGATAAATTACGAGGTATATGACTATCCGGACGAACAGTACATTCCGTACGGAGGCTTTATACAAGGCTATCGGATCCTATATGCCGATGGTACTTTGTCGGATGAGCTGTTGGATTTCAACACCTATACCGTGACGTCGGATCTGAAGCTCGTGGCAAAGGTCATCGAAAATTCGAGCATAATAATTTACAGTATATTCGAAAAGAGCACAAACGGCGGCTCGGACAAATTCTATGACGAAGATAATCCGACGGTGGTCGAATATGCCGAAATGGGCAGTAGCTATACAGTCGCGCTCAGCAGCGTGCCGGCAGGCTATCACATAGCTTCGTTGGACCTCGACGGCGTGGGATATAGCGAAGATGAACTTGACGGGCTCGAGCTCAAACTCACAATGCCATACTATCTCGTCAATATCTATCTCGAGAAAAATATCTACAACGTAAATTACAAATATAACGGCACGTATTTCAAGACCGAAACAAAACGATTCAACGACAAGCTTGTATTTTCGGATCCCACCGATACCCTCCTCAGAGAAGCGTTCAAAAAACGCCCGGAAGTAAAGAATTATCACTTTACGAGTTATGAGCTTTTGATGACGGATCCCAATGCGGAGGACGGCGAAGGTACGGTCGCCATTAATATTCGATTGGATGACGAAATGGTCATAACCGAAGATGTTACCATAAATATAGTCGTTTACATCGAAGGGCAAGAATCGACGCCTTCTCGTCCGGACGATGAGGACGATACGGTCGTTAAGTGGCGTGCTCAATACAAGCAACAGGCGCAAACTTTGGCAGATACGCTCGTTTCGGAAATAAGCTCCAAGTCGTTTACTTTGACTCAGATTCAGCAAGAGGAATACGTTGGCATGATAAATTCGAAGCTTGCCACCGTGTGTGCGGAGATCGAAAAACGCGTAACCCCAAACGAAATGTCCGATCTTGTCGAGAGATTGAAAGGCGAGCTCGAAGAAATAAAGGCGGAGGCATTGCTGTGGTCGTTGAAAAACGCGGCGGTTGCAAAGATCGAACGTGCGCGCGACGAGGCGCTGAAAGCGTTTAAGGACAGACCCGAATATGAAAAGGTAAAACAAGAGATCGACCTTATCGTCGATTCGGCTGTTTCGAGCATAAGGTCGGCAGTCGATCCCGCTCCGTTCGATCGCACGGTCAAGGACGCGGAGGAAAAGATCGAACTTATTGTTGCGCTTTATAACGGCGATCCGTTGACATCGCAAAAGGAGCAAGCGTCGGGTGCTGTTCAAACTATAGCCGCGTCCGCAAAGAGTACGATCAAAGGCTTAAGCTATCTTACGAATAAACGCAAGGACGCGCTTTGCGTTGTGATAGATAATGTGTCCGAGTCCGCGATACAAAAGGTCAATGCAGTCACGATGGAAGGTCGCACTCCGAAGGATCTTGCTTTGGCACAACAAAAGATAAACTCGATACAGAGCGATTTCCAAGTCGAGGTAAACGAGATCACGGGATCGGCAACGGCGGAAAACAATATAAAATCCGACGCGATAAGTTCGATCGAGGACATTGCTTCGAATAGCAAAGACGCGGTAAGAAAGGCTTCGACGGACGGTTGTGAGGAAGTGGAACTGGACGGACTCATTCTCAACGGAAGTGAAATAAAAACCGCCGTGTCCGAACTTGCCACTCAATTTATCGAGCGCATCGATAAGTTGCTTGAAACGGCAAAGAATGAGATCTCGGCTATAGACGAAAACGAAAAACTCAATACGGAAACAGAAACCGTAAGGCAAAAATACGAAACGGATATCAAGGCTCTTGCCGTATCGGCGGCGGACGAGATCGAAAAACTCATAGGCGTTGCGGAAACGGCTTCGCGCGAGGACGCGATAACGCACGAGGTGGAGCCTTTGACAGAGTCGGCACGAGGTAAAGTAGAGGCTCTCGAACTCGAAAATAATGCCGAATATCTCAAAAGAGTTTTAGACGCCGAGGATAGAGCAAAAAAAGCTGTTCTTGCCGCCGAAAATCGCGAGCAGATCGATAAAGCGCTCGAGGCGCTCAAGACCGAGCTTGCAGAGGCCGTCGACGCGGCTACTCTCGAAAGCGAGAAGCAAGCCGCAAGGTCGAAGATACAATACGATGGAGAAACTGCGGCGCATAAGGTGGATATGCTTGAGCATTTGTCCGACGAGGCGAAACAAAACTTCAAGGCAAGCATCGAGGAAGCAAAAAACAAGGCGTTGACCGCTGTCGAGGACGCCGCCGACAAGGACGATATAGTATTCGCGTTGAACGTATTTACACAGGCAGTGGAAGAGGCAATACGCTCCGCCGAGTCGTCGGACGAAGACGCAAAGCAAGCCATGTTGCTCGAAGCGGCAAAGGAAAACGCAAGGACTCAAATAGACGAAATGCTTAACGGCGCCAAGGCAAAGCTCGGATCCATGGGATTTTTCGAGCAAGCCGAAAAGGATGAGCGTACTTCGCAATACGAAGGTATGGCAAGCGAAGCAAAACGCTCGATCGAGCAAGCCGAGGATGTAGCAACAGTCGAAGGTGCGATGAGCAAGCTCACTTCCGATTTTTCAAGCAAAGAACAAGAGACGGAAGCGGAGCATGCCTTGAAGGCGGAAAAAATAAAGAAAGAAGCAAAAGCAGCGGTCGAATCCGCAGTTCAAGCCGCTATGAGCGCCATGACGCAACTTGCATTTCTTACGCGCGAAGCTTTGGACGAATTCGAAGCAAGGCTAAACAAAACTGCGGAAGATGCGCGATCGAGCATAGAAAGCGCTATTTCCATAGCTCAAGTCCAAAACGCGCGTGAAAGCGCAGAAACGGCATTCGCGCAAATAAAGTCGGACGCCGAAACCGCAGACGACGAGGCGGAAGCGCAGATGTTGCTTGAAAACGCCAAATCCACCGCTTTGGAAAATGCGATCAAAGCCGCAAACGAAGTCAAGGCAAAAATAGCCGCCTTTGAATTTTTGACCGAGGCGGAAAGGGTTGAATTCGAAAGTCGCGTCGAACGGGCTTTGGAGTCCGCGCAGTCTATCATCCGAGGAGCGGATTCAAAGGACGAGGTGTCGGATCGATATGCCGACTTCATAAGCATTGCCGAGGGATTGGAGAGTGAAGCAGTTCAAAGCGAATCAATAGCTCGAAGCAATACTTTGAGTTTGAAAAGCTCGCAGATAAGCTCGTACGCCGACGAACTCGAGCAAAAGATAGACGATGCCGGCTTTATTGACGATGAGGAAAAAAATGCCCTCAAAGAACAGTTGGCAAACGCAAAGAGACAGTCATTAGCCAAATTGAACGACGCAAAAACGCTAAAAGAGGCGGAGGACGCGGTAGACGAAATGGGCGGCGCCGTCGAATCTTTAGAGACGTTGACAACGACTGAAAACGAGCTTAATGAGGCGAACTTGAAGCAAAGCTCGAGAAGTTCCATACTCGAAGCTTCAAAGGTCACGGAAAATATCCGTGCACTCGGTTTCCTTCCTTATGACGAAAAAAACGGATATGCGCTCCAAGTCGAAAACGCGCGAGATGAAGCGCTTGAGGCTGTCGAAAACGCAAGCACATCGGATGCCGTAAATAGCGTTTTGAATCGATTCATAGAGACATCCGAAAATATCGCGTTGACGGCATATGATAAGAATACGGAAAACCGAAATATTGTAATAGGAGAGGCACTTTCGGAAATAAGCGACTTATATCAAAATACGCTTAATGACCTTGACGCTCTCGAACTTGACGATACGCAAACTTCCGAGCATAAAAACGCGATCCGAACTCATTTCGACGACGCGTCGAAAAAGATAAACAACGCCGCAAACGAGTCCGATGCGCATCGATATTCGGAAGAATTTATGCAAAATATTTCTTCGGTTTACGAAGCCGCTTTAAGGAATTCGGACGAAAATAAAGCAAGGATACGCATGATCACGATTATTATAGTGTTAGCTTGCGTATGCATTGCGACTGCAATAGCCGTCGTGCCCATAATCGTCATCAAAAAGAAGAACAAGAGAACCTCGACAGCGAACAAATAACATAAGTAACGAACAAATAACATAAGTCGCGTTCTTCCATTGATTTTGTAGCTTTTTCACAAAATGTTTTGATATAATGACTTGACTAAACATATAAAAAATGGTATATTATATAACAGAACGATCAATTCGTTATATTCAACAAGGAGATCATATTATGAAAAGAATCAAGAGCTTATTGGCGATACTTTTGGCTGTCGGGCTCGTTATGGCTGTGGCTGTCGCTTGTAACGACACCAATGATACGATCGATTATACAATTACGGTTGTGGACGAGAACAATGAACCTTTAGCGGGGCTTACGGTACAAGTTTGCCGTCTAGAGAACGGCGTAGTAGTGGAGTGTTATCCGAAAACAAAGACCACCGATAAAAACGGCCAAGTATTTTTCAGCATAAAGAAAGATAATTTGAGCGCCGAAAAGGACGAGGTGGAGGTCCATATCCTCGAAGGATTGGAGCCGTATCAATCTTATACCAAAAAGACCATGCGTAAGGGCGAAAGTATAACGGTAAATACGTTTGAAAATATTATGACGCCCGAGGGCAAAGGCACTGCCGAATATGTGATCGAAGAAGAACAGCCGACCGATAGAATCGATATCGAAGCGGAAAGTTTCGATCCGTACAAGGTCACTGGCGATACCACAATAGGCGTGGCTTACAAATTCAAGTTCACCGAGGAGGGACAAAAGATGTATATCGAATTCAATGCTCCTCTCGGCGGAAATTACGGGGATTACAAGGTATATTCGATAAGCGGGGTCGACCTTAAGGTTACGGAATTGACTACGAACGTTGCTGAAAAAAACGACGCAAAAACGGGTGTGGAAAAGGGCGATCTTATAAGCATAATCAAAGACGCAAACGCCAAGACTGCCGAAGGAAAAAATTTTGAACTTTCGTTCCGCGCCGTTTCCACAAAGCCTCCGTTCGGTTTGGCTTATTTGGAGCTCGAACTCAATAACGTTGAAGATCTCGGCAAAGAGTTTACGCTTTGCTTTGTGTTCGTTGAATTATAAAACAATATAATATCATTCAAAGGAACTTAAAGCCATAATGACAAACGTCCTATGGCAAAATATAACTTATAAAAAAATCACGTGTGCGGGAGCTATCGTTCTCGCACATTTTTTATGCAGGCGCGGCGAACAAAGATGGACGTATATGATGTCATAACGGCATATGGACTCATATAATGGCAATATGATCGTAGCAAAGTTCGGAGGCAGCTCGCTTGCCGACGCAGAGGGATTTGCGCGAGTAGCGAGGCTCATAAGGGAGAATGACATTCCCATCGTAATAGTATCCGCGCCCGGACGAATAAAGGCAAGTTCGGATTGTTCCGTTAGGTCTACTCCGCAAAGCGATAAGGTGACAGATCTGCTTATAGCCGCCTATAATGAGTGGGAAAGGTCGGGTGATTGTGAAAATTCTTTTGAAAAAGTGCAAGAGAGGCTTCAAAATATTGCTTTGTCGTTGGATATGGACATAAGCCGACAACTTGACGCCATAAAGACGGCTATAGATTCGGGCGCAGGCTACGATTATGCCGTATCTCGCGGCGAAGTAGTGAGCGCACGGATACTTTCAAGTTTGCTCGGATATGACTTTTTGGACGCGAAAGAATGTATAAAGCTTAAACTGAACGGCGAGATCGACTTTAAGTCTATATTGGCTCATAGCGAAGCGATAAAGCCCCCGTGCGTCATACCCGGCTTTTACGGCAAGTTGCCAAACGGCAAAATAAAGCTTTTGCCGCGCGGCGGTTCGGATATCAGCGGAGCGGCAATAGCGGCGGCGGTAAACGGCGAGTATCAAAAGTGGACGGACGTGGGCGGGGGCTATGACGGACACGGCGGCGTTATAACGCGTCTTAACTACGATGAGGCGGAGCTTTTGTGCTATTTCGGCGCTACCGTCATGCAATATGAGGCGATCCCAATACTAAAAAAGGCGAATGTCTCGCTTACCGTAAAAAACTCTTTTTCTCATTCCGAAGGCACGCTTATAAGCAAGGAAAGATGTGAGGGCTATGCCTTTTCATCGCGAACAATGCTTCTCGGCGGGAATGAGGCTTATGCTCATATCGACGAAATTTTAAGCGAAGGGCTTAAAATTCCTTTTAGGGCGTCCCTTCTCGGCGAAAAGAAAGTCATAATAGACGATTGTGGCTTTTCGCCACTTGCTCTAAAGCGAATATTGCCGTATTCGGATATACGGACTGCGAAAGTGACGGCAGTCATAGGCAAAATACCGTTTGAATTTGCAAATGCTCGGCACATTTATTCCGGCGAAAACGGCAGTATTTTTGTCGAATAGAGCCGATCTCAAAACATCGTTTTCATATCGGACATATTTCGGCAAAAACTTTCATAGACATAAATACCGAAAAAAAAGGGGTATGTGTATGAAGGATTATATTCGGATAAGATGCATGATGCTTGCAGACTACATAATAGCGAACAAGGCGACAGTTCGTGACGCTTCGCATATTTACGGAGTGAGCAAAAGCACCGTGCACAAGGATGTCACGGCAAGGTTAAAGCATATCGATTATGCCAAATATCTCGACGTAAAAGAAGTTCTCGAATTCAATTTGAAGGAGCGGCATATTCGCGGAGGCGATGCCACAAGAGAAAAATACTATAAGTTACATACAAAAAATCAATAAATCTTGATTGTAATATGATAAAAAGTCGCTTTTTATGGCGATTTTTTTTGATTTATGCTTGTATCTCTATGAAGTATATGATATAATGATAAACAAGAGGTGTTCTATGAAATTCATGAAAAAAATATTTTGTTTGGCTTTGACGTTGTTATGCCTCGGATCGTTGATGGTCGGTTGCGTAGACAAAGAGAAAGAAAAAGAGGAGGAGCTCAGCCGTTATAATATTCTTGTTTACCTTAAATATTATGATGATATCGAACATAGATATTTTCGAAAAGATTTATTGTGCGAGATTTCCAAGGATGATGAAGAAAAAACCATTGAATTACCGCTTCTTAAAGGGAGTCATTATACTTTGATTACGGAAGAAAAGTATATAAGCGGGCGCCGTTGGAACTTTGATCAACTCACGCAATATGACTTATTAACATACGTGGCTAATGATGGGACAGTTATCAATCATCTGGATGAAAATGAGCATCCGATACTATGGCATATGATGAGAGAAGGTAAATATATATGGTATCTTCAAGCTAACCATCCGCTAATTGAGCATTTCGGAACTATGTTTACCGTTATAATAACAGAGGAGAAGGGTGAATAAAATTAAGAAAAGACTAACGATAGAATTTCCGTTAGTCTTTTGTTTGCTTATAGAAGTCGTATTTATACAAGGATCATTTTATTCGCATGGCTTTGATTTTCGTTCCTTATAAGCGATGAGCGCTCGGGCAAGTTGATCGGGGCAAGACGTCGTACCTTTGCAAGGAATGCCTTTAAGCAGTTCGATCACCTCGTCGATATGTTTGCCCTTTACTAATTTTGAAACTGCTTGTTGATTGCCGGAGCAACCGTGTATAAAGATACAAGATGTAAGAATGTTGTTTTCGTCTACCGAAAACATTATTTGTTTGCAGCAGGTTCCTACTGCGCGATAAGTTTCGATTTTGTCCATTATTTGTCCTCCTTAAAATTTCAGTCTACCAATTGCTCATAGAGCATTGTGTAGATCTGTGCGGCATTATTTTCCCATTTTTTTGCCACACTTTTGGCGATCTCCTTGTTCGGCACATTAAACTTCATATCAAGAGTCGTTTTCATGGAATCCACAATTTTCAGAGTACAGGTATACGTTTTATCTGAGTTCATGCGATAAGAGGTAAAATATTCCTGTTTTCGTCTGTAAATGGCGCGATTTTCCTTTACGAACTCGGTTATCTCCGCGCGAATGGAAGAAGGTACGCGCGAATAGAAGTGCGACAAGCATGCCCTGCCATCGGGCGTAATGCTGTAATATACCGTATTGTCATGCGTAGTCTTGGACAAAAAGTCCGACTCGAGCAGTAGATTGAGAGTTTGTACGCAATCCATATATTCCAGCCAAGTGTTTTGATAGTAACATGCCTCCAAAATGAGCCCTTCGGTCATGGGAACATCCATTTTGTCCATAAAAAACAATACGGTTAATTTGTTGACTATGCTGTTATCTTGGAATTCCACTTTTTGTACCTTCTGTTAATAATTATAGCATAAAAAAACATATTTTTCAATAGGTTTACCAAAAAAAATTAAAAAATTTTTTTAGTCTTTACTTTTTCGTATTTCCTATGTCTTTGGAGCCTATATTATAAAGTATTTCCGCTTTGGTGTCAAGGAGTATCGAGGATTTTGTCTAAAATACACGTTGGTTTTTTATGCACTTTTTCTTGATTTCACAACACATATGTGATATAATCTATATATAAAGTGTAAGTAAATGAAATCGATGGGAGGGAAAATGGGCAAGAGTTTGGCGGCTAAAATAAAAGAAGCGTTGCTTTCGGTGCTACCCGTCACTTTTATAGTACTCATTATTTCCTTTACGCCGCTCATAAATGTGAGTGAGCGCGAACTTGTCGTGTTTGTCATTTCGGCGCTTTTTTTGGTTTTGGGCATAGGACTTTTCAATCTCGGCGCCGACCTTGCCATGACTCCCATGGGCGAGCACGTAGGCTCCGGACTTACAAAATCCAAAAGGATAGGTCTCATGCTCACCGTCGGCTTTATAATGGGTGTGCTCATTACGATAGCCGAGCCGGATCTGTCCGTGTTAGCTGGGCAAATAGGCAATGTGATTCCGGGCGGAGGCACGGTACTAATATTCACAGTAGGCGCGGGCGTGGGTATATTTTTGCTCATGGCGCTCATGAAGATCGTTTTCAAAAAGGATCTTTCCGCGCTCCTGATCTTTTTTTATATGATGCTGTTCGCCTTTTGTGCGCTTTTGTTCGAAAGCGGCAAGGGCGAGCTGTTGCCGCTCGGCTTCGATTCGGGAGGAGTGACCACCGGACCCATAACGGTGCCTTTTATCATGGCGCTCGGAGTGGGAGTGTCCGCAACGATCGGCGGCAGAAGGTCGAAGGAAAACAGCTTCGGGCTCATCGCGCTATGCTCGATAGGCCCCATTCTTGCCGTCTTGGTGCTTGCGCTCATTTCGGACGGCACGCCGATATATGAACTTCCGACCGACTCTTATTCTTTCGGCTCGCAGCTTGGAGAGATAATTCTTTCCTCCGCGATCTCGGACTTATAGTCGTATTTTTCTTTATCTTGCAGTTCGCGGTGCTCAAACTTCCGAAACAAAGGATCATACAAATAATAATAGGAATAATATATACATTTGTCGGACTTGTCATGTTTTTGTCTGCGGTCGAATTCGGGTTTATGCCAATGGGCTTTAAGATAGGACAGGAGATGGCGGAAAATAACACCGTGCTTATAATTTTCGGCTTTGTGATAGGACTTGTGGTGGTGCTCGCCGAGCCTGCCGTACACGTTCTTAACAGGCAAGTCGAGGATATAACGGGCGGTGCAATAAAAAGGCGCTCTATGCTCATAGCTCTTTCGATAGGCGTGGGAATATCCATAGGGCTTGCCATGATAAGGGTGATATTCAAATTTTCGCTTTTGTATTATCTTATACCTGGATATTTGGTCTCGCTTGCGCTCTCGTTCTTTGTGCCTAAAATTTACACGGCGATCGCATTCGACTCTGGCGGAGTAGCCAGCGGTCCGCTTACTTCGAGCTTTATCCTTCCGCTCGTAATAGGCGCGTGCGAGGCGATAAACGACGTGAGCGAAGTCATGAGTTTTGCTTTCGGAGTTGTCGCGCTCGTGGCAATGACGCCGCTCATTACCATACAGGCGCTCGGATTTAAGGCGATCGTCACCAACAAGGTGAGGGAAAAGCTTGTTTTGCGTCGCATTTTGAGCGCGGATGATGAGCAAATAATAAACTTTATGTAAGGAGGCTACCATGGAAGAGGAAAAGCATAAGCATAAAAAAATAATGCGTCACAAAAAAGCCGAACCGAATAATTTCGTCGCAAACAAGCTCGAATTGCTCATCACTGTGGTAGATAGGCGAAAGGGCGAATATTATGCCGATCTAATTCAGTCCTTTGATGTGAATATGCAAATGTTATGCTTCGGACGCGGCACAGCCAAGGCGGAAATGCTACGATATTTGGGGCTTGCCGATTCGGACAAGACGGTCATTTTCAGCGTGATAAAAGAGGAAAAGGTGGAAAGTGTGTTCGAGGAGCTCAACGAAAAGTTCGAAAACATCAAAAACGGCAAGGGCATCGCTTTTACGGTGCCGATGTCGAGCTTGATAGGAGTTGCGATCTACGGCTTTTTGAGCAACAATCGCGGCACGGTCAAGGAGGGACAATGAAAGCGGATTACGAGCTTATATTATGTATAGTCAACGCCGGCTTTGCCGAAGCGGTCATGGACGCGGCTTATGCATTCGGCGCACGCGGCGGCACTGTGATACAGGCGCGCGGCACGGCGAACAAGGAAGCGGAAAAATACTTCAAAATTACCATTCAGCCCGAAAAGGAGATACTCATGCTCGTCGTTCCGGCGGCAATAAGGGACGATATTTTGCACGCCCTCTATAAAGAAGTGGGACTGAATTCGCCCGGACACGGCATAGCCTTTTCGTTGCCCGTGGATAACGTTTTGGGA
Organism: uncultured Clostridia bacterium; assembly: GCA_947627075.1. Taxonomy (GTDB): domain Bacteria; phylum Bacillota; class Clostridia; order Christensenellales; family Pumilibacteraceae; genus CAG-552. The sequence continues at coordinate 2,135 of CANQUR010000020.1, read as the reverse complement.
CTTAATAAGGACGCCGCCGCTCAACCCGAGCCGGAGACGGAAACTCAATCTAAAGAAGAAGCATAAAGGTCAACTTTTACCAATTTGCCATTTGCGAAAAATAGGGCATACCAAAGTTTACGGTGCGCCGGAATAAAAAAAGATACGCCGAAAAGCGTATCTTATATTTTATCGTTTTTTAGGTCAACGAACTAAATTTTGTCATTGCTGCCGAGAACATTCACGATCTTGTGGCGAACACATTCGGTGATAAGCGTTCGAGCAGGTCCGAGATATTGACGCGGATCGAAGTGAGCGGGATTTTCGGCAAGGTGCTTTCTTATTGCGGCGGTGCATGCAAGGCGCAGATCGGAATCGATATTTATCTTGCATACAGCCATGCTTGCGGCTTTACGAAGCATATCCTCGGGCACGCCTTTGGCTCCCGACATCATGCCGCCAAACTCATTAATTGTGCGAACGTATTCGGGGATGACCGAGCTTGCTCCGTGAAGAACGATGGGGAAGCCGGGCAAACGTTTTGCCACTTCCTCCAAAATGTCAAAGCGGAGTTTGGGATCTCCCTTGAACTTGTATGCGCCGTGCGAGGTGCCTATTGCAATGGCAAGGCTGTCTACGCCCGTTTTGCTTACAAACTCCTGAACTTGATCGGGATCCGTGTAACTGCTGTCCTCTTTGCTCACGTTGACGTCGTCCTCGACGCCGGCCAATCTGCCGAGTTCCGCCTCAACGACAACGCCGTGGTCATGAGCATACTTTACGACCTCGCTCGTTATGCGAATATTTTCGCTCAAAGGATGTTTCGAAGCGTCTATCATTACCGAAGTAAAACCGTCGGCGATCGATTGAACGCATATATCATAGCTTTCACCGTGATCGAGGTGCAAGCAAATGGGAAGTCCCGAATCCTCGATAGCGGCTTCTACGAGCTTGCGCAAATAGATCGGGTTGGCATATTTGCGTGCGCCTGCCGACACTTGCAGAATGAGGGGAGATCTCTCGAGCTTGGCGGCTTCAACTATGCCTTGGATTATCTCCATATTGTTAACGTTGAAAGCGCCTATTGCATAACCGCCGTTATATGCTTTTTTGAACATATCGGTCGAAGTAACTAATGGCATTAAAAAATACCTCCAAAAATTATCATTAAGTATATTATACACCACAAAGGTCCAAATGTCACTCGTTTTACCGCAAAATATAAAAAAATTGTTTGACAATTTTGATTGACTTTTATTCATCATGTGTGTATACTAAAGTATAGAAAACATTTGGAGGGCTCATGTGCCGAGATTCATCAAAAGTTTTGCAATCTCGCCGCCTATATCGAAGGGCTTGAAGCCTTGAAAAAATTTTCGATCCGTTTCGGATAATAATATTCGATCCAATATAAAATATTTATAAAAGGAGTAATTTTATGAAAAATGTCAGAGTTGCTATCAACGGTTTCGGCAGGATAGGCAGACTTGCCTTCAGGCAGATGTTCGGCGCGGAGGGCTATGAAGTTGTAGCAATAAACAATCGCACCTTCAATCCCGGAATGCTTGCTCATCTTCTCAAATACGATTCGACGCAGGGCAGATATGCCCTTTGCGACAAGGTGAGCGTAGAGGACGAATATCTCGTTATTGACGGCAAAAAGATCAAATTCCTTGCCGAGTCGGACGCAAGCAAACTCCCCTGGGGCGAGATGAACGTCGATGTAGTGCTCGAATGCACGGGCGCTTATACGTCTATCGAAAAGGCTATGGAACACGTAAACGCAGGCGCGAAAAAAGTCGTTATTTCGGCACCCGCAAAGGGCGATATGCCCACAATAGTCTTTGGCGTAAACGAAAAGACTCTCAAAAGTTCGGATAAAGTCATTTCGGCGGCTTCTTGCACGACCAACTGTCTTGCTCCCATGGCAAAGGCGCTCAACGATCTTTGCCCGATAGAAAAGGGCTTTATGACCACCATTCACGCTTATACGGGCGATCAAAGCACGCTCGACGCTCCGCACAAGAAGGGTGACTATCGCCGTGCTCGCGCCGCCGCTTGCAATATCGTGCCCAACACTACCGGCGCGGCAAAAGCCATAGGGCTCGTCATTCCCGAACTCAACGGCAAACTTGACGGCGCCGCTCAACGCGTTC
>CANQUR010000019.1 GCA_947627075.1 uncultured Clostridia bacterium | reverse complement strand
CCGCCTTGAGATGTGCGACCGTTTCGACCAATCCGAGATCGGCGCTTATAGCGCTTTTTATAAGGTCCTCGCCGTAACCCGTAACGGCGCAACCGGCTACTTCTATTCTATCGCCCGCAAGCGAAAAGAACTCCTTGAGCCGCTTTACGGTGATATCGAGCGGTTGACCGTTGTTTTCTTGATAACAAGACCACAAAAGTTCACACTTGTCCGTGATGGCGGCAAGCTTGGTGGTGGTCGAACCCGAGTCTATGCCAATATAGCATTTGCCCGAATATGTATGTATGTCGGCATTTGGCAGATCGGCGGAGCGATGCCTGCGCAAAAATTCCTCGTATTCTTGTTTTGAGGCAAACAAAGCGCGACCGGTAATGACGCCGTCTCCGATATGTGCATTCTTTATGCGCGAAATTATGTCGTCCAAGCGTTCGGGCTTTGTATTTTGCGAATACAGGGCCGCTCCTATCGACATGAATCGAGGCGCGTCGTCCGGGAACAGCGCGTCGTCTTGGTCGAGTTTGAGCGTATTGACAAAGGCGCGTTGAAGGCTTGTGAAAAAATGCAACGGTCCGCCCAAAAACAAAACTTTACCCTTTATTTTTCTGCCCTGCGCGAGTCCCGAAACGGTCTGATCGACCACCGCTTGAAAGATCGAAGCGGCAATATCCTCTTTTTTTGCGCCTTGATTTATGAGCGGCTGTATGTCCGATTTTGCAAAGACTCCGCAGCGTGAGGCTATGGGATAAACCTTTTGCGCTCGCAAGGCGTATTCATCCATTTGCTCGTTTGTAATGTCGAGAAGCGTTGCCATTTGGTCGATGAACGCACCCGTGCCGCCCGCGCAACTTCCGTTCATTCTCTGTTCGGCGCCGCCTGTCAAAAAGATTATTTTTGCATCCTCGCCGCCGAGCTCCACCATTGCATCTACGTTCGGATAATATTTTTTTATGGCGATATAGGCGGCTTGCACCTCCTGCACAAAGGCGACGTCGCTTCTTGCCGCAAGACCCATTCCGGCGCTACCCGTAAAGGCTATGCAAAAATCGTCATCAAAAAGCGATCGGATCTTTTCGAGTTCGGATAGCACCGTTTCCTTTACGCGGGCAAAATGCCTCACATAGGAACTGTATTCTGTTTTTTCGCCTATCACCGTCGCTTTGACAGTGGTCGAGCCGACGTCTACGCCAAGATATTTTGTCATTGTTACACCGAAAATAAAGTTTCCCGTTTATTATAGCACATTTCGAGACAAAAATAAAGTTTTTTTACGCCTCAATGTTTAATAATAATTTTACTTATATTGTCAAACGTTTATAAGCGAAAATATGAGTAAATTTTCGAAAACCTCTTTACTTGCCGGAGTTTTTGTGTTAAAATAATAGCGTAGGAGGCGCTTATGCTTTTACATAATGCCATAGAATATGCGGCGATCATGCACCGCAATCAATATCGAAAGGGCACCGACGTTCCTTATATAGTTCACCCGATGGAAGTGCTTCAGATCCTCGCTGCCAACGATTGTCCTATCGAAGTTCAGATAGCCGGCGTGCTTCACGATACGGTCGAGGATACCGATGCGACGCTCGAGGATATCGACGCGCTTTTCGGGAGCGAGATCGCCGAACTTGTAAAGAGCGATACCGAGGATAAATCGTTGTCTTGGACAAAGCGAAAGGAGTTGGCGATCGAGGAGCTGAAAACGGCGTCGATTGGTGCGCGTCAGCTTATATGCGCGGACAAGCTTTCCAATATAAAGAGCTTGTATCACGATAAGCGCATTGTGGGCGAGAACGTGTGGTCGCGCTTTAAGGGCAGCCCGAGTCAGACCGAATGGTATTATCGCGAAATAGTAAAGGAGCTTGAACGCGATCTGAGCGATACTAAAATGTTCGAGGAATTAAAGACGTATGTCAACATGGTCTTTACGGAGGATTTCGATTAGGAGATACGTATGAAAAACATCGGCAGAGCTTTAAGCTTTGTTATAGTCGCAATTATATATGTGATAGCAGCTATTTTCGGCATAAGCTTTTATTTGGTTTTGCCGTTTGACTTTTGGCTCAATCTACTGATCGCCGATATTATAGCGACGTTTGTAACTTTTTTGTTTAGCGTAATATTCGACAATGCTTCGGTTTACGATCCCTATTGGAGCGTTGCCCCCATAATAATTGTCGTCTTTTGCGCGGTGCGGGCAAAGTCATTAAACGCCGCTCAAATTTTGCCGCTTATAGCTATAATATTGTGGGGCGTAAGGCTTACCGCAAATTGGGCTTATACGTTCAAAGGCTTATCTTATCAGGATTGGCGATATACCATGTTGAAGGAAAAGACGGGCAAGTTGTATCCCATAGTCAATTTTATGGGCATACATTTGTTCCCCACGTTAGTGGTATATGCCTGCATGTTGCCTGCGGTATTCACATTTGTCTATTCTCCCGAATTTAACGCGGGCAGTGTGATTTTCTTTGCCCTATCGATATTAGCGGCTTTGTGGCAAGGAGCCTCGGACTACGTAATGCATAAATTCAGAAAGTCCGGGGAAAAAGGTTTTAACCGCAACAAAATGTGGAAATATTCGAGGCATCCCAATTATCTTGGCGAGATCCTTATGTGGTGGGGAGTCGCGCTTGCATTTGTTTGTGTAATGCCGTCGCATTGGTACTTGATCTCGGGCGCAATTATAAATACGCTTATGTTTTTATTTGTAAGTATTCCGCTTGCGGACGGTCGTCAAGCGCGCAAGGAAGGCTTCGAGGCGTACAAGGCGGATACGCATATGCTTTTGCCTATTAAAAAACGCTATAAAAATTAAGCGAAATACATTGTGAAATTAATAAAAACTCAAGTTAAAACGCATACTCTATATAAGGAATATGCGTTTTATGAAATCCAAGAAATTTACAAACAAACAAAAATCAACATTCGATCCCAACGGGAATTATACAGGCAATTACATTAAAGAAAACGAAGATAATTCTATTATAGTAATCACTCCTCCGGAACAAGACGCGGACGATTTATAAAAGTTATTTTGGCTCGCCGTTATTATCGCCGTTATTGTCGATTGAGGCAATTTCGGCGTTTTCCGAAGACGATGAGGCGGCAAGAGCTGTCTTTTTTTCTTTTCGTGACGCCTTTGCATATTGATACATTGTGATGGTGAAGCCAGAGATGAGAGACAAATAGTAGATACAAAATCTCCACAGCATAGTGCCCCAAAACAAAAATCCTCCCGTAAGCGAAGAAAATACAATGTAGAATGCACCCTCTGCCGCGCCTGCGCTCCCGGGCGTAGGAATGACCGTTATTGCACAATATGCGAAAATACTCATGACGACCGTGTTGATATAGCTAATGTCATGTACTCCGCATACTCTCAAGACGAAATACGGTAATGAGTGAAAGGCTATCCAACAGACGGCGGAAATGATCGCCGAAAGCAACAGATAGCTTTTCTTTTTACTAACGTTTTTGAGCGAGGTCGTGTATTTTTTCACCGCCGAGATGACCTTATTCTCGGCTTTTTCGAGGTCTTTTATAATATGCAGCTTGTGCCCTATTTTGCAGATAAATTTCGCAATTGCCGTTATCGCGCCCGGAAAGATCGAGAACATGATGACAATGAGCGGGATCGCGGCATAGCAGACCACGCCTATATAAGCGGCGACCCGAATAAGCTCGCTCTCGACTATCGGTGAGGAACTTAACGAATTAAACACGAATGCCGCTATGGTTATGAGCGTGAACATAAGCTGGTGTATTATGAAGTCCGCGGTCGGAATGCTTGTCGCAAGCCCGACGTCGAGCTTTCTGCCCAGATTGAACATTTGAAACGGCTGACCGCCCGAACCGAACGGAGTTATGTTATCATAATATTTGCCGAGGACTGCGGTCGAAAAGGACAGTTTTCGTCTCGGTCGTCCCGTAGAGGCGCGAATAAGCAAGCTTATTCTTACGGTAAGGCAAAGATAATACAAAGCCACAAGTCCCAAAAGCGCCACGATAAAGTACCAATTTTCGCCCCAAGTGTCCAAAACGACGCCTATACTTACGTGTTCGCGATTGCCCGTCAACTCTATGATTATTATGACGGCTATGACGAGTATGTTAAAAAGAAGGAGAGCGATCGACTTTAATCTGCGCTTCTTTTTGTCTCCCTGTTTTGAAGAATATTCAAGCACGGCGCAATTGTCGCCGCCCTCCTTCTCTTCCGAGATTTTCAGCTTTTTTTCCACTTATCCGTCCTTTTTGATTTTATCCCTTTTGTATCCGAAAAATTCCTATTGTGCGTCGAGATACAAAAGTATAAGCTTTATAGTTTGAATGAGCGAGTTGATATGAGTACGCTCCATGCCGTGAGAAGCGTGTATTCCGGGACCTATCAAGGCTCCGCGTACGTCGTGACCCGCACGAAGCATGGCGCCTACGTCGCTACCGTAAAAGGGATATATGTCGATGACATAATCGAGCTTGTTTTTTTCGGCAAGTTCGCGAAGTCGAGAGACCATTTGGTAGTCATATGGACCGCCGCCGTCCTTTGCGCATATCGAAACGTCGTATTCGCTGCAAGAGAGGTCGAGTCCTATGCATCCCATATCCACGGCGAGCATTTCGTCGAGTCCTTCACCCATGGGCGCACCGCCGTGTCCGACTTCTTCGTAGACGGTGATGAAGATATTTGTATCGTAACGCGGTTTCAGTCCGTTTTCCTTCATCTCTTTGAGCGCGGAGATTATACAAGCCACGCTCGCCTTATCGTCGAGAAAACGCGATTTGATGAAGCCGCTCGGAGTGATGACCGTCTTGGGATCATAGGCTACGATGTCGCCGACCGAAATGCCCAGCTTTTTCACATCGTCTGCCGATTTGACTTGTTCGTCGAGGCGTATATACATACTGCTTTCGTTGCGTTCGCGTCCCGCGTCGGGATAAACGTGGCTGGACGGGCTTTTCGAGAGCACCGTGCCGGTGTAAGTTCTGCCGTCGCGCGTATAAATACGGCAATATTCGCCGTCCAATGTCGGCAGTTGCGGACCGCCGATCTTTGTGAAATTGAGTGAGCCGTTGCTTTCGATAGAACGAACCATAAGTCCGAGTGTGTCGGTGTGAGCGGCAAGTCCGACTTTTTTGCCGGTCTCTCTGCCCTTTACGGTAATAACGCCGCACCCTTTTTTGGTTATGTCAAAGCCGTATCCGAGTTTTTTCGCTTCGTTGCCGATGAATTCGATCGCCTTGTCGCAAAAGCTCGACGGGCTGTCTATAGCCATAAGGGAACTTATTGTATCGGTTATGTAGCTTTTATCGATTTTGTCAAACATATTTGCCTCCGTATATTGTATTTTGTTTTGTGTCGTCGCGTGCAAAAATATTTTGCCGGGACGTTGGTCATTCGAGTTTGAAATCATCCTTTATGACTTCATTTATCACGCCTCCGCCCAAACAGCGAGCTCCGTCGTAAAGGACTGCATATTGACCGGGTGTTACGGCTCGTTGCGGCTCGTCGAATCGTATCGTCATCGAATCTTTTTCGAGCTTGACCGTGACGGGCTGTTCGCCTTGGCGATAACGCATTTTTGCCGTGCACCTGAATATATTCGGTTTATCCACCTTGCCTATAAGATTGAGCGATTCCGTTTTTAAGCCGTGGGAAAGAAGTTCTTCGCCTTCGCCGCACGAAACTACGAGCACGTTATCTTTTAGGCGTTTTTCCACGACATACCATCTTTCTTGCGCTTCGCCTCTGACTCCGCCTATGCCCAGACCGCGCCTTTGTCCGAGTGTGTAGTACATAAGTCCCATATGAGCGCCTATCTCTCTGCCGTTTGTGTCTATTATCTTGCCCGGCTTATTGGGAAGATATTCCGCCAAAAACGTTCTGAATTTTCGTTCGCCTATAAAGCAAATGCCTGTCGAATCCTTTTTGCCCGAGGTGATGAGCCCGTGTTTTTCGGCGAGCGCGCGCACCTCGCTTTTGACGAGCTTACCGAGCGGGAACATGACGTCGCGAAATTGTTCGGTATGTGTGTCACACAAAAAGTAAGTCTGATCCTTGCTTTGATCGGCGGCTTTCAACAGGATCGGGTCGCCGCTATTACTGCCGATGTCGCAATAGTGACCGGTGGCGATCGAATTGCCGAGTTTGAGCGCGTAATCGCGAAAGACTCCGAATTTTATTTCACGATTGCAAAGCACGTCGGGATTGGGAGTTCTACCCCTATTGTATTCGTCCAAAAAATATTTGAAAACGCGTTCGCCGTACTCTTTGCTGAAATTTATCGAGTAATGCGGTATGCCCAATTTTCCGCAAACGGCTTGCACGTCCGCCCAATCTTGCGCAGAAGTACATTGACCGCCCTCTTCCTCTTCCCAATTGTGCATAAAGAGCCCGATCACGTCGAAGCCCTGCTCCTTCAATAAAAGCGCGGCGACCGACGAATCAACTCCTCCGCTCATGCCCACGACCACTGTCTTGCTCATAGGTTCGGCCTCGCATTCAGCGTCATGTCCGCACGATTTTTGCCTTCGATCGCCGAAAAATACGCACGCATGGCTATCATGGCGGCATTGTCGGTACAAAGTTCGAGCGGCGGAAAGAGTACATTAAAGCCGCGTCCTTCGCCTTCGGTCTTGAGCTTGTTTCTCAAATATGAGTTGGCTGCGACTCCGCCCGCAAGCGCGATCGTCTTTAAGCCCGTGCGCGTAGCGGCTTCAATTGTGGTGTCGACAAGCAGATCCACCGCTTCGGCGGTAAAGGAAGCGCAAATGTCAGGTGCGTTCGGATCTTCGCCCCTTTGACGAAGATTGTGGATATAGTTGACTACGGCTGTTTTCAAGCCCGAATAGCTCAATGAAAGGTCGGGACTTACACCCTTGTCGTGCTTATAGAATTTTATGGTCGGTTTGCCCTCTTTGGCGAGTCTGTCCACTTGCGGTCCGCCCGGATACGGCAGACCGAGAAGGCGAGCCACCTTATCGAACGCTTCGCCTATGGCGTCGTCGCGCGTCGCTCCCAAGATCTTATAATCATTGTAGCCGTTGACGCTGTAGATAGAAGTGTGTCCGCCGCTCGCTACAAGCGATATAAACGGAGGTTCGAGTTGCGTTTGGATATAATTGGCGCAAATGTGTCCCTCGATGTGATCTACCTTGATAAGCGGGATGTCCTTGCATAGAGCGAGCGCTTTTGCGGTGGATACGCCCACAAGCAATGCGCCTATAAGCCCCGCGCCGTAGGTGACGCCTATGCAGTCGATGTCGTCGAGAGTAAGTTTCGCTTGCTTCAACGCGTCGTCTACACAAGCGATGATGCCGTCGGTGTGACTTCTCGATGCAATTTCGGGCACTACGCCCCCATATTTGCGATGGATGTCTATTTGAGACGCGACGATATTGGCAAGCACGCGCCTGCCTTTCAAAATGGCAACTGCGGTCTCGTCGCAAGAGCTTTCTATACCCATTACGATGGGATCGCCGCCCACCGATTTATCGAACTTGTCCTTGGTTTTTTGAATATACATAGCAATAAATTCGATCTGAATGACAATTTCTATTATTTTTTTAAGTCGCCGCTTCTTGCCGCAAAAAGGTCGATATAACCACAAGGCATAGGAGCGATAATCTGCAATCTCTTACGTTCGGTCGTCGTCCAAAGTCAAGACAATGTCTTGCTAAACAGGGCATAGGAGCGATAAACAAACTGCAATCTCTTACGTTCGGTCGTCGTCCAAAGTCAAGACAATGTCTTACTAAACAAGGCATAGGAGAGATAAACAATCTGCAATCTCTTACGTTCGGTCGTCGTCCAAAGTCAAGACAATGTCTTGTAAAACAAGGCATAGGAGCGATAAACAAACTGCAATCTTTTACGTTCGGTCGTCGTCCGATAGTCAAGGCTTCGCCTTGCTATGCCTTGCGGAGATAATCGAAGATAAACTCGTCGATATTCCCGTTCATGACCGAAAATACGTCGGGATCTTCATAGCCCGTACGGTGATCTTTGACCATGGTATACGGTTGGAACACATAGGAGCGAATTTGACTGCCCCATTCTATTTTTTTGATTTCGCCCTTTATGGCGGCATTACGTTCGGAAAGCTCTCGCTCGCGCAATTCGGCGAGCTTGCTTACGAGCATTTTCATTGCCGTCTCGCGATTTTGTATTTGACTTCGCTCGTTTTGGCAAGTAACGACTATGCCGGTGGGAATATGTGTTATACGAACGGCACTGTCCGTTTTGTTGATGTGCTGTCCTCCGGCGCCTCCGCTTCGATAAGTATCGATACGAAGTTCCTCCGGCAAAACCTTGATGGTCATATCGTTTTCGATCTCGGGCATGACCTCGAGCGACGCAAAGGAAGTGTGTCTGCGCGCATTACTGTCGAAGGGTGAAATGCGCACCAAGCGATGAACGCCCTTTTCGGCTTTCAAATATCCGTAGGCATTCAGCCCTTTTACGGCAAAGGTGATGCTTTTGAGCCCCGCCTCGTCGCCGTCCAAAATGTCAAGCACTTCTACTCCGAATCCGTTCTTTTCGGCATACATCTTGTACATGCGATAAAGCATTTCCGTCCAGTCTTGCGCTTCGGTCCCGCCTGCACCCGCGTGCAAAGTGAGTATGGCGTTGTTTGCGTCATACTCTCCTTTGAGCAACGTAGACAGATGCAAGGCTTCTATTTGCTTTTCGAGTTTGGATACAAGATCGTTGAGTTCGTCCGCAAGGCTGTCGTCGTTTTCGGACTCTATGAGCGAAACATACTCCTCGGCGTCGTGGATCGCATTTCGTTTGGCTTTGAGATCCTCGAGTTTGTCCGAAATCGCCTTTGCTTCCACATTCACCTTTTGCGCCGCCTTGAGATCCTTGAAAAAATCGGGATCCTCTTGGAGCTTTGTGAGCTCTTGCAGCCTTTGTGTGAGTTTGGGCTCGTCAAAAGCGTTCAGACAGCCTTCGAATTTTTGTTTCACTGCCTTGATCCTGGCTTTTATATCGTCTAAATTAATCATTATCGGTCAATTTTCGTCCTTGCGCATACAGCAATATTTGTATTTTTTGCCGCTACCGCACGGACACAGATCGTTGGGGCGAGGCGTCTTGTCCTTGGAGACGGGTTTTGCCACCTGTCTTGTGCCGTCGCTGTTGACTTTAAGGTCGACGTTTTGCTCCTCCCGTTTCGTGGGCGCCTTTTCGATGTTGACGCGCATGAGATAAGCCACGGTGTCCTCGCGGATATTGTTGTTCATTTCCTCAAAGAGGTCGAAGCCTTCCTTTTTGTACATGAGCACGGGATCTTTTTGACCGTAAGCTTGAAGTCCTATGTCGCGACGGAGTCCGTCCATTATGTCGATGTGATCCGTCCACTTGGAGTCGACGATCTTGAGAAGGATTATGCGTTCCACTTCCTCGAAATCGAGTCCTAACGAAGCCGCCTCCTGTATTTTTTTGTTGTAGACGCTCATCATTTCGTTGAAGATGAGCTCCTTAAGTTCCTCTATGTCGTACTTGTCGAGGATATCTTCGGTGAGGAATTCCTCCTCTTCGGGCAAGAGTTTGCGTCGTATCTCCTTGTTGAGTTCTTGGTAGTCCCACTCGGTCCAATCCACCTTGGGATCGGTGTATTCGTCGACGATAAGCTCGCATTGACCTTTCATCATGCCCACGATGGTCTCGTGTACCGATTCGCCCATAAGTATCCTATTGCGTTCGGAATAGACGGTGTGACGTTGGACGTTCATTACGTCGTCGTACTCGAGCACCTGCTTTCTTATGCGATAGTTGCGACCCTCGAGATCGCGTTGAGCGCTCTCGATACCGCGTGTAAGGATCTTCATTTCGAGAGGCGTGTCCTCTTCGAGTTTGAACATATCGGCAATGCGTTTCAATCTGTCGCCGCCAAAGAGACGTATCATGTCGTCTTCCATGGACAGATAGAACTTTGTGCTTCCGTCGTCGCCTTGACGTCCCGCACGGCCGCGCAACTGGTTGTCTATTCGCCTCGATTCGTGACGTTCGGTACCGATGATACGTAAGCCGCCTACAGCCTTGACTTCCTCTTTTTCCTTCTCTATCTCGCCCTTGAACGAGTCGAGATATTCATTGAAGATGCGACGAGCCTCGAGGATCTCGGGATCGTCCGTAGCAAAGTAAGAAGTGGCGTTGTAGATAGTCTCCTCGCTCATGCCCTGCGAACGCATACGCTGCATAGCCATGTATTCGGCGTTACCGCCGAGCATAATATCGGTACCACGTCCTGCCATGTTGGTGGCGATGGTGACCTGATGCTTTTTACCGGCTTGAGCAATGATCTCCGCCTCTTTAAGGTGGTTCTTTGCGTTCAATACGTTGTGAGGTATGCGCTTTTGCGTGAGTATCTTGCTGAGTTCTTCGCTCTTTTCGACGGTAGTGGTACCGACGAGCACCGGCTGACCGACTTTGTAGCATTCCTCGATGTCGGCGAGTATGGCGTTGATCTTTCCCTTTAAGGTAGGATAGACCGCGTCATTTTCGTCGATACGCTTGCTTGGCTTGTTGGGGGGAATGACCACGACGTCGAGCCCGTATATTCCTCGGAACTCGGTCTCCTCGGTCTTTGCCGTACCCGTCATGCCGCAAAGCTTGTTGTAAAGTTTGAAGTAATTTTGGAAGGTGATGGTAGCTCTTGTGCGGTTTTCGTTTTGAATGCGAACGCCTTCCTTGGCTTCGATCGCTTGATGAAGTCCGTCGCTGTAGCGCCTGCCCACCATGACGCGACCCGTAAATTCGTCGACAATAAGCACCTCGCCGCTGTCCACAATGTAGTCTGTGTCCTTTTTCATTATATAAACGGCTTTTAGAGCGTTGTTTATATAATGGTTGAGTTCGGAATTGTCGACGCTCGTAAGATCGTCCACATTAAAGAACTTTTCGGCTTTTTGGATACCTTTTTCGGTGAGGTTGATCGCTTTTTTCTTTTTGTCTATTTCGTAATCGCCATTGCTTTCCTCGCCGTCCGCAGCTTGCCCCTCGTCGTCGATGTTGGTAGACGCCTTTAAGCTTTTGACGAATCTGTTGGCAACGGAGTACATTTCGCTGCTTTTGCCGCCTGCGCCGCTGATTATGAGCGGGGTACGCGCTTCATCGATAAGGATACTGTCCACCTCGTCGATGATCGCATAATGCAGACCGCGTTGAACGAGCGCGGATTTATAAACCACCATGTTGTCGCGCAGATAGTCGAAGCCGAGCTCGTTGTTCGTAGCATAAGTGATGTCGCAATTGTAAGCCGCGCGTTTGGCATCGCTGTCCATTCCGGCGATCGCTACGCCAACAGTGAGCCCGAGGAATCGATGGACTTTTCCCATCCATTCCGCGTCACGTTTTGCAAGGTAGTCGTTTACGGTGACGACGTGTACGCCCTTGCCTTCGAGAGCGTTGAGGTAAGAGGGAAGCGTTGCTACCAAGGTTTTACCTTCACCTGTACGCATTTCGGCTATCCTGCCTTGATGCAGGGCGATACCGCCGAGCAACTGAACATGGAAGTGTTTCATTCCGAGGACGCGTTTGCTCGCTTCTCGAACGACGGCGTAAGCCTCGGGCAGAATATCGTCGGTAGTCTCGAAATTTTCGGTAAGACGACGCTTGAATTCCGCAGTTTTTGCTTTCAGTTCTTCGTCGGTGAGCTTGGACATGGGTTCGGCCAAGCACTCTATTTTGTCGGCAATCGCTTCCAACCGTTTGAGCTGTTTGCGATTGTCGCCGCCCTTAATAAAAGATAAAATTCCCATAGCTGCCTCTGTTTTATAGTATTCTTGATGCGTATTTTGTATAAATGCCGTAATCGTCGCGGTTCTTGTCAATGTCGGCAAAGACGGTAATGCTGCCGTTTTCGAAGCATCTGCCGCTACCGAACAAAGCTCTTTCTATATCGCGGTCTTCGAGGCTATCGAAGCCGTAAACGACCAAGGCGACGTTTTTGCCGCGTTCGCAAAGTCGCTTTGCCCTTTCCAAGGCGAGTCGAGCGATATGAATGCTTTCGTGATGAGTCATATCGAAGGGCACATAGAAAAGTCCCTTGTCGATATTTGAGCGAAGCTCGGGCGCCACTCCCAAAAACAATCCTATGGAATATTGGAACGACTTGTAGAGATCGTCGGCGCACTCCATGGACATATTGGGCATGATGATCCTTTCGCCCATCGTAAGGTCGGGAAAGAGCTCATCGGCTTTTGTATTCTCTATATATTGTTTGAAGGGGCGCTTGTCGGCGAAAACCATTTCGTTGAACACGCGTCTCATCGGATTGGGCGCGTCGTCCTCGATGCTGTTTACTCCGAAAAGGGTCTTGGCGCCGGATACGATCGTTACAGCTCCTTCCACCATGTCGCCGATCATCAAATGAGCTTCCCTTACTACGACGTCGGGAACCATAACGTCGCCTACTCTGTATTCGCCGTTTACATAGTCGAACAGTCCGTGAACGCGCTCTTTGGAATCAAAACGCGCTTGCGTGGTGACTGCAGGCGGTTCGCGCATCTCCTTCGGCAAATAGTCATAGATAACGAAGTCGGTAAGACGCTTTACAAGGTCATCCTTTCCGAGCGTAGTCGGCGATTCAACATTAAGTCTACGTGCTTCATCGCGAAGCGCGAGGATATTTTTCTGTTGATACTCATCGTAAATTTTTTTATAGAGTGCTTTGAGCTCGTCGCTTAATTGCTCTACGTTTACAACTCTGCGAGGAACTTTTTTAGTTTTTGCCATGATTTAGGCCTCCTTTATAAATTATAAACAAATTTCAATGAGAACTCTTATTTCTCATTGTATACCTATTATATCACTGCATATTAAAAAAATCAAATATTTTTCAATGCTTTTGTTTGCAAAATGAAATTATTTTCAAATTTTCCAAGAAAAAATAATAAGAAAATTTCGGAAATAGGCTTTACAAAAGAGAATTTATGGTATATAATTATTATATTAAGCCTTTAGGAGGAAACAAAGCATATGAAAAATTTGTTGGCAGTTGATTTTATGTCGATATTGCCGTATATAATTGTAGCGGTTATGCTCATTGCTTTTGTCGTAATAGTAGTCGTTGCGATAAAGATGCGCAAAAAACCGAATACCTATGTCCCGGACGAAGTGGACGATAAGGTCGACGAGGCGGCTCACAACAAAGAAGCCGAGATAAGTGAGGAAGCGCAACCTGTTCCCGCAGCCGACGAAATCGACGAAGAGGAAGATGAGGACAAGGACGAGGAGATCACCTTTGAAGCCGATGACGTCGACGAGGACGATACAAAGGACGACAAAGCCGAAAAGAAGGATGACGGCGCCGCAAAACGCAAGATAAGCTATCGTATCATGTATGACAAGGAGACCAAGACGTGGGAGATCCGCAAGGATAACGCAAAACGCGTCATAAGAAGAGTCAAAACCAAGAAGGAAGCCTTGGAGATCGCTCAGGAATTGAGCAAGAATCAAGATCTTAACCTTATCGTACATAAAAAGGACGGCAAGTTCCAAAAGAAAGACAGCTGGAGCAGAAATTTGAGTTATAACGACGAAGATAAATAATTTATGTATTAGCAAGGGCGGCAAATAAGCCGCCTTTATGCGCAGGAGTCGCCTAATGGTATGGCATCAGCTTCCCAAGCTGACTTTTGCGGGTTCGAGCCCCGTCTCTTGCTCCAATCTATATCCATGTGTTTGCATGGATATTTTTTTGACCGTTTGCAGATAAATGCCCTTGTGCGAAGCTGTTATTCGATATAAAAAATCGCCCTGCGTTTGCAGAGCGATTTTTGTCGGTTATGTTCAATAATGCTATGTATTGCGTTTTAGCCTTCATAACGGCTTATAACTATATCATCACCGCCATAAGGATTTGTCATTGAAAGCGTATCATTATCATTGATTGTTATAGTACAAGGAAACATGCCACCATAAAGGGCACCTGTCAATGTATTGGTTTGAGAGTCATAAGAGAATTTTATGGGACCTTCGGGGTCATCGTCTATAGTTACTTTGATCTTAAGGGAATCTGCGGTAGAACCTGCGGATATTTCAAGCATAACTGTAGTTGCATCCCATCCCTCTCCTTGCTCGCCGTACCACGTTCCGATAAGAGACTCAAGCGTTTCGTTGGGTTTTACCGACGGAGCCGCTTTTTGGAAAGTTCTTCCTTCACTGGAGTCTTTTACAAGTAAAGAAAGTTGCGTCTTGTCCGCATTTAATTGAAGGACCAATATGGTTCCATCTTCGTCTTCGGCTTGATATTCGCCTTCTACTACGTTAAACGTATAGGATTCATTTATTCTTCACCATAATCGGGTGCGCTTAATTCGACTTTAAGTGAGCCGGCTACCTCTGTGATTTTGCAAACGTATCCTTGAGCATTGTCTGTTCCTTCCCAGTCTCCTACATAATCTGCGGGATTAGTAGAAGAAGAAGGAGGAAGCTCTGGCTCACCTTTTGTAAATGTAAATACGGTTTCTTCTTCGGCGCCGGTCGAGCTGCTTATTCTGATTTCGGTTTTGTCCTCATTCAAAGTAAGATATGCTTCGTTCTCTTCATCATACCAACGATTTTCATCATTCAAAACAAAGTCGAATGTTTCTTCCTGTGTTTCATCGCCAAGAGACGCGGAAATAACGCCGTGTAAACCTAAATTTGTTTGGGTAACTGTAAAGGTCGCCGATATGAGTGAAGGCAATCCCATAGAAATTTCGCCTACCCACTCTCCTACATAATCTGCCGGATTAGTAGAAGAAGAAGGAACATCGGGTTCCTCAGGCTCATCGGGTTCCTCGGGTGTTACCGCTCCTTGCTTTGTGAGGGTGTCTGTGGGCTCGTCATCAGGCTCTTTGTCCTCGAAGAGTTTCATGTTGCCATCTTCATCTATAATAAGATAGACATCATAAGGTAAATCAAAGGCGTCCACATATTTGAAATGGATCCTTTCTTCGCTTACTTCCATGTCCGTAGTATCAAACAATTGTTCGCTGATGCCGTCTCCTCTTCTTGATAAAATATAGAATGTAAGCTCTTGTGCCGTAATATTCACTTTGTAGTTAGTGCCTCTCCAGTTGCCTATCCATTTTTCTGCGAACTTATCGTCTGTAACGGGCGGCTCTACGCTCTTTTCCTTAAAGGTAACGGTTACGGTAGTATCGCCATTGACGGTGAATTTGTATGCGCCGGCATTTGCAACGATCTCATCATTGTTTGCCTTAACGGTATCTATTTCGTAGTTGTCATTGGGCGTTATATTGATAGTGACCTCGGTGCCTTCCTCGTATTTGTTTTCTTGTGCCGACGGAGAAAGAGTTACCGAACCTTGGTCTTGCTCATATTCCAAACTTACGGTGTATGTTGTTTTTGCCGGCGGTTCCTCGCTCTTTTCCTTAAAGGTAACTACGATCTTTACTTCGCCGTCTACGTTGAACTTATAAGTTCCGTCGTCCTCTGCG
>CANQUR010000018.1 GCA_947627075.1 uncultured Clostridia bacterium | reverse complement strand
ATTCGCTAAATTATAAAAGTAAATCCGAACCATTCACTCGTTACGAGTATTTGGTTCGGATTATACTGACTTGGTGCCGCTGATCGGAGTCGAACCGATACGGTATCGCTACCACCGGATTTTGAGTCCGGCGCGTCTGCCAATTCCACCACAGCGGCAAAAACATCCTTATAAATATATCACAAAAAGATTGATTTGACAACTGTTTTGCACGGGTAAAAAGGAATTTATTATGTTTGAAGCGGAAATAGGGCGGGTATTATGGCAATGCTTGTGAGGAATTTTCGGACTTTTAATGAATGGTGCAAATCTTTCGGTATCGTTTGAAGCAAAGCGTATTTATAAGCACTCGAGCGTCATTTTTTCATTTCGAAATAGGGCAACTCGCTAAAGCCATACTTTTTGTATGCGCGTATAGCGGCTTCGTTTTCTTTTTCGGCTTCAAGCCTGAAAATGCAATTCGGATATTTGTTTTCCAGAAATGAAAAGAACTTGCTCCCGAAGCCCTTACGGCGGGAATTGGGCTTGAAAAATATATCTTCTATCCAAATGCAAGGCTTTCCGAATTCCGTAGAAAAGCTTTTGGCGATCATGGCATAGCCTACGACCTTGTCAAGCTCCAAAAAGACGTATCCTTCGAGATATGGGCTGTCACCTATGCAATTGTTTATGTCGTTTTCGAAGATTTCTTCGGAACCGTTTGTCAATAGGCAAGGCGACGCATAAAAGACTCGCATCATTTTTTTCACTTCGTCTATATAGTCCGAAGTCATTTCTTTTATGAGCATGATTTTCTCCTTTCGGATATTATATCATAGGATGCTGAAAAAAACAAATGTTTAATAAGTTAAGTCGTTTAGCCAAGTCCGAACGGTGTTTTGAGTGGTCGAGCTGTAAAAACTGCCGCCACCAAGCCAATTTGCGTCGTTTGTCAGCTCATGTAAATTGCGAGCGCTTCCGCCAATGCCGCTTGAACCCGAAGTGCAGAAGGGTATTATTGTTTTGCCCGAAAACTCATAGAAAAGAAGTGACATTCGGTTTATGCCTTTCATTTGATTGCTACTTAAAGGTCAGTTTATTTTTTGTTATATTTTTGCACTCGCATTTTGAGGCGATACTTCTCGCGGAGAGCGGCGATCTCTTTCATCATAGGGCTTTTGTGGTGAAGCCCAAGCGCTTCCTCGTTTTCCCAAGCGTCGATCAAAAGCACCGTTTCGGGATCGTCCATAGGTAAAAAGTATTCATAGCGGAGATTACCTTTTTCGGCGCGGATTTTATCCACAAGCCCACTCGATCTCATTTCTTCCGCAAACTTTCTTGCGTTGCCGCCTGTTCCCGTGTAATATATATTGACCGTCAATGCCATACTTTTCTCACGACAACTTGTTGTATTCTTTGTCCGCGACAGGCTCTAACCACTCGTTTGAGCCGTTTTCGCCCGGGACTTCGATAGCGAGGTGAGAAAACCAACTGTCCTTCGCCGCGCCGTGCCAATGTTTCACACCTGCCGGAATATTGATGACATCGCCCGGCTTCATTTCGATCGGAGTTTTGCCCCATTCTTGATAGTAACCTCGCCCCGCGACGCAGATGAGGATCTGTCCGCCGCCCTTTGTAGCGTGGTGAATGTGCCAATTGTTGCGGCAACTCGGCTCGAACGTGACGTTGAAAATGCCTACTTGCTCTTTCGAGACGGGTGCAAGGTAGCTTTTACCGCTGAAATACTGTTTGAAGCCGTCGTTAGGCGCGCCGAGAGGAAAGATCATTTGATTTGCATGTGCTTCCATTGCCGTTTTAATCGTTTCGTTTGCCCAGATGTCCTTCGCCATGTTGAATACCGCCCACGCCTTGGGCCAACCTGCATAAAATGCGACATGAGTGACGATTGCGGCGATCTCGTTCTTTGTAACTCCTGCATTCTTGGCGTTTTCGAGGTGATATTTGAGCGAACTGTCGGTAATGCCCGACGACATGAGTGCAACTACCGTAATAATACAGCGCGTCTTGTGGTCAATGCCCGAGCTGTTCCAATTTTCACCGAGGAGAATATCGTCATTGTAATGCGCGAAGTCCGGAGCAAACTCTCCGAGCGCCTTTCTTCCGGCGTCTTGTGTGATCTTATCCATAATAAAACTCCTTTTGGCATTTTCTTATTTTCGATTATTATACTGCGAAAAACGATCATATGTCAAATACTTATATATTATAGATTTTCTATGCTTGACAATTTATCGCGGCAGATGAAGCATCTCGAGGAAGAACTCGGCAGGCAGCTCTTTATCCGCGGGAGCAGAAAGATTACGCTCATCGAAGCGGGAGAGCTTCTCAAAAAACGCGCCGAAGAAATTTTGGAACTGCAAAAAAAGACGGAATCGGAACTTTCCTCGCCTGTCACGGAAATTCGGGGCGACGTCTATATCGGCGGGGGCGAAAGTTACGTCCTCAATATCGTGGCGAAAGCGGCGCATGCCGTGAGGGAAAAATATCCCGCCGTCAAATTTCATTTGTTTAGCGGAGATATGGCGACTATCATGGAAAAGCTCGATAAAGGGCTTATCGACTTTGGTATATTTATCGAACCCGCAGATCTTACGAAGTACAACTATCTTCGCCTTCCACTCGTAGATACTTGGGGCGTCCTCATGCGGAAAGACAGCTCGCTCGCACAAAAGGAATACGTCACGCCCGAAGATTTAAGGGACGCGCCTTTGATCCGCTCTCGCCATTCGATGGATAAAAGCGTCATCACCGATTGGTTTCAAAGGAAACCGGACGAACTGAATATCGTCGCCACATATGACCTTTTGTATAACGCTTCCTTGCTTGTCGCCGAGGGCATGGGATATGCCGTGGGGTTAAAGCACATCATCAACACATCGGGAAAAAGCGAACTCTGTTTCCGTCCGCTTTTCCCGAAGCTCGTTTCCCACCTCGATATTGCTTGGAAAAAATATCAAGTGTTCCCGAGGTGCGCCGAGGTCTTTTTGAAAGAACTGCAAGAAAGAATGAGATGATTTCGTTTTATACGTAAGTTTGACTTTTGCAAAACTCGATATCTTTACGGACAAAAACGGTTATAGTTTACCTGTTTTAGAAAAAAACAAATTTTTTTATAAAAAGTATTGACTTATTTGTAGCAATATGCTATAATAAATACAGATGATACAATTGGAGTGAAGAAATGAAGTTATTTGGACAACCGACAATATATGAGAAGATCGTGGATAATTTCAGGCGAGACATAGCTCTCGGCATTTATAGGAAAGGCGATAGATTGCCTTCCTGCCGAACGATCGCTTTTGAACTTGGCATCAATCCGAATACCGTTCAGCACGCATATACCACGCTGGAAAAGATGGGCTTGGTTTATTCGATAGAAAAGAAGGGCGTCTTTGTAAACGGTAAGCCGAATAGGCTGGAGGAAGCGGAAATACAAGTACAACGCTTGAAAGATGCGGGATTTTCCAAGGAGGATATTTTGACTGTGGTAGATCTGATTTATTCGAAGGAGGAATAGAATGATTGAAATAACCGATTTATGTAAGAGTTATGGAAAGAACGATGTATTGATAGATGCCGATCTCAAAATTTGCGAAGGCGACATTTTCGGCATTATCGGGATAAACGGAGCGGGAAAGTCCACTCTTATGCGACTCATGACAGGCGTCTTGCGAGCAGATAAGGGGAAAATACTCATAGACGGAGAGGAGATCTACGAGAATGAAAAGATAAAGAAGAATATCTTCTTTTTGCCCGACGATCCGTTTTACACGATCAATCTAACAGGCGAGCAACAAGCCGCATTTTATAAAAATTTCTATGAATTCGATAACGAAACTTCTTGCTGAAAACTTTTTCGCTTGACGCAAGTAAGCCTATACGCAATTTTTCCAAAGGTATGAAGCGGCAGATGTTCATATCGCTTGCCCTCGCTTGTCAACCGAAATATTTATTTCTCGACGAGGCGTTCGACGGACTTGACCCGCTGGCGAGATTGGAATTCAAGCGCGGCTTGATACAGTTGCAGGATAAAGGCGGTACGGTCATAATAGCCTCGCATTCCTTGCGCGAGCTCGAGGACATATGCGACAGCTTTGCGCTTTTGGACGGGCATAAGGTAAAGACATATGGCAAAATAGAAGGAGAGCTGTCTCAATTGAGAAAGTATCAAATCGTTTTTCCGAACAGCATCGGAAGGGACGATCTGCCGTTTGAATGTCTGCATTACGAAAAGGAAGGCAGAGTCATAAGGATAGTGGTCCGCGGTGATACCGATAAGATACGAAAAGAGATAGACGATCTAAAACCGTTGGTCGTTGACGAGATCCCGGTGGATTTCGAAGATATGTTTATTTACGAAGTAGGCGAAAGGGGGTATATAAAATGAAAAAGTATTTTATTTATCAATTAAAGAAAAATTTGCTTACTCTTGCTTGCTTTACGCTTTTTTGCATAGTCATGTACGTTATACCTATCGCGGTACATGACTATTCCAGATGGAATGACGATACGTGTTATTATATGGACGGAAGCTATTTATCAAATATAGCCATAGCATTGGGCATCATGTGCATACTTATCCCGATTTTGGTTTTTTCCTACAAGATGAACAAGCGAAGCATAGATATGAACTTTTCGTTGCCCGTAAGTAGGACGAAAATTTTCGTAGCGCATTTCCTCGTGGGGCTCATCATGATGTATGTCGCCTATTCCGTGGCTTATTGGCTTGGATTCGTCATCATTGCCATAAAGGTCAAAAAATTGTTTCTTATATGGTACTTGTATATTTATCTTGCTTCGCTTATTCCGGCATTTATCTTTTATTCGATAGCGGCATTTGCATTTACGAGGGCAAATACCATAATAGACGGCATAATTACAATCGTTTGCATCTTGCTATTGCCTGCGCTTATCACTTGCGTGCTCTATAATTGGGCAAGTGTGAATCCGGGTACCTTTTTGCCGTTCGCGCCACTTTATGACGTTTTCAATAAACTCGGAAACGGCATAATAAACGGAAATGTCGAGCCGTTATTTGCGTCATTCCAAAAGCCGTACGATATGCATATTCGGTTCGAATGTATCACCGAAGTATGTATGTTTGTAGGCGAAATACTGTGGTTGCTGTTATCTATAGGCGCGACCATAGGCGCTATAATGACCGAGCGAAATTGCAAAGCCGAAAATTGCGGGCAACGCTCCGAAAGCATATTTTGTTATAAGTCCATCATACCCATTTATACCATATCGTTTGTCGCGCTCGCCGGAAATTCCATAGTGCCCATACTTGCGGTAATATTCGCCGAGTTTGTTGTAAGCATAATCTATAAGCGCACCATAAAGATCGGTTGGAAGTATTTTGCCTTGTTGCTCGTTTATGTGATCGGCGGAATTTTACTCGGCGCCATTTGAAAATCAAGTTAGGTCAAACATATTGACAAGCGAGTATTTTTTTGATAAAATAATATAAAATCCATTCGGAGCAAATTTTATGAAAGTGATTTTGATAAAAGATGTAAAGGCTCAAGGCAAAAAAGGCGATGTCATCAATGTAAGCGACGGCTATGCCAAAAATTATTTGTTCAAAAACGATTTGGCTATAGAAGCCACCAGCGTAAACTTAAACAGCTTGAAAATCAGCAAAGAAGCTGCGGATCATCGCAAATCGGTGGAAAAAGCGGACGCCGAAGAACTTGCCAAAAGGATAGACGGCATGACCGTGACCATAAGAATGAAGGTCTCCGAAACGGGCAAGATATTCGGTGCGCTCAATACTCAAGCGATCGCGGACGCCCTTGAAAAAGAAGGCGTTGTCATAGACAAAAAGAAAATAGTTTTGCCCGAGCCGATAAAGACCGTCGGGATGCATACGGTGACGGTAAAGCCGTATGCCGAGGTGTCTGCAAAGCTCAAAATTTCGGTAGTGGGCGAATAAAATGGGAATATTTTCCAAATTAAGGTTTAAGGGCAAAAACCCGTCGGCGCATAAAAAGCCCGTCGTTGCGTTATGTCTCGGCGGGGGAGGTGCTCGCGGCTTTGCGCATTTGGGCGCATTGAAGGCGTTTCAAGAAAGCAACATCGATTTCGACTTGTGCGTCGGAACAAGCGTGGGAAGCTTGGTTGGCGCGTTTTACTGCTCCGGGCTTTCGCCGGACGACATGATAGCCTATTCGCATGAAATAGATGTCAAAAACATAAGAACGGGCAAGCTTTTCTTCCCATCCGATCCTTTTCCCATAGGCGAGATCTTTACTCGCCGCATGGGGAATATGAATATAGAGGATCTTATAAAGCCCTTTTATTGTGTGGCTGTGGATATTGTGACGGGCAAGGAATTTATCTTTGACAGAGGCAGTGTCGGTGAAGCCATAAGCTCATCGTGCGCTGTACCGCTCATTTTTAAGCCCATGGTCATAGGCGAGAGACATCTTGTGGACGGAGGCGTACTCAACAATATTCCGGCATCGGTATGCCGAATGATGGGAGCGGACTATGTTGTGACCGTGGACGTAAATCCCACTCGAGGGCAAGGCAGTAACGAACTCGGCATGATAGACGTTATCAAGGCTACGTTCAACATCATGACGGCGCACACTTCCGTGGAAGGACTTCGCCTTTCCGACGTCATAGTAGCGCCCGATCTTAACGAGTTTTCGGCTACCCGAAAGGATGGATATGAGAAAATGATCGAACTCGGATACAATGCGGCTTCGAGCAAGATCGAAGATATCAAGGAATTATTTACAAGAAGATAATGAAAAGATTTTTTGTTTCGTTGATATGCGTAATAATGGCGGTGTGTATTTTCGCTCCGCCCTTTTATGTTTGTTATGCCGATGGCGATGGTCTCGTCATTCATTTTTTGGACGTGGGACAGGGCGATTCGTGCATAATAGAATTGCCGGGCGATAAGACCATGCTCATAGATGCGGGCGTGGATATGAACGATCGCAAAAGGGATATCGCAACGGAAATAAACGAATATATAAGACAAAATATAAAGACGAACGGCAAGACTATAAGCTTTTTCGATTATGTCATAATGACTCATTCCGACTCCGACCATGTGGGTAGCATGGCGGGCGTCCTCGAAAATTATCATGCCAAAACGCTGTATCGTCCCAATCAAATGTGTGCGTACGAGGGCAAGGACGGCAAATGTATAGACAAGGCGTTTGAGGGCGAGGAGGATCGAAACAAGTTTTGGGGAACTCCGGGCAGTCAAAATACCGCTACATATCACAAGGCTCTCGAGGCGGCTTATCGATATTCGGATGAGGTAATAGTTACAAATCCATATGATAAGACTCAAAACAAGCTTGTAATAGGCGAATGCACGATCGATTTTTATTCGCCGCTGTCTTCGTCTTATACGGACGACAACAATTACTCGCCAATAATGGTGCTCGAATACATGGGCGTGGATATCGTACTTACTGGCGACGCCGAAAAAAAGAACGAGCTCGAATTTGCAGACGCGGTGAAGGCAGGCGTGGAAGAACGCTATCGCACACTTCGTGATCTTTCGGCGGACGTTATAAAACTCGGACATCACGGAAGTTCTACGAGCAGTAACGAGGAATATCTCGATATCGTTACAAAGCTAAACGACCGCGCCGACACATTGGTCGTCATAAGTTGCGGACAAGGCAATAGCTATGGACATCCGCACGCCGAGGTTTTGGAAAGACTAAATAAAATGGGCTTTTCGGAAGATCGTATTTTAAGGACGGACCAAATCGGAAACATAGTAATATCGGTGGAAGAGATCGACGGAAGTTATGCGGCGGTATACAACGAACTCAAAAGCGGCATAAGGCGAGAGGGACCCATAACTTCTCTTATAAATGTCTTTAACAATTTGAATACTCCCGCAAAGATAGTGTTCATACTTATCGTGGCGGTCATACTTGCGACTATTGTCATCGTCGCTATAAAGCACGTCGAAAAAGCAAAGAGGAGGAGAAGATGATCTCCGAGGAAGAATTTTTGAGAAATTACGATCCCTCGAAATACAAGCATCCGTCCGTAGCTGTGGATTGCGTCGTTCGGAGAGGCGATGAGATATTGTTGGTCAGACGAGGCGGACACCCGTTTATGGGCAAGCTTGCTTTACCGGGCGGATTTATCGAAGATGGCGAGAGCGCCGAGCAAGCGATAAGACGTGAATTGATGGAAGAAACCTCTTTGAGAGTGAAAAATTTGCGCCAATTCGGCTTTGCGTCCGCACCGAAGCGAGATCCTCGCGATTGGAATATAAGTCTCGTGTTTACCGCACAATGGGCGGGCGGCGAGCCGAAAGGAGGCGACGACGCGGCGGACGCGCACTTTATTAAGGTGAAATTGCTTGAAAATAAGCTTTATGTCGACAAAAACGTCGTCGAACTCGACATTGCCTTGAACGAATGCGGAGAGCTCGATCATGACCTTACGAAAATAGTAAAGGACGAAATTTTTGCGTTCGATCACGCAAAAATCATCGCGGCGGCACTGATTTTCGAGCAAAAATGCCGAAATCACAATGAAAACATTTGATTTTTCCGTTGATATATGTTATATTGTTTGGCGTCATATCTTAAAATTATTGAAAAGGAAGGTTAATTAAAAACTTATATGGACCCTGCCGGTCGGTACTCTGCATTAATTTCCGCAATAGGCAACAACGATTTTATTTGGATAACGATCGTCTTGATCGTTTTACTTGTGTTCTCCGCTTACTTTTCGGCAACGGAAACGGCATATACGTCATGTAACAAAATAAGACTGAAAAGTATCGAAAATAATGATCCTAAAAAAGCAAAAAAAGCGCAAAAGGTTCTCAAACAACTCGATAATTACGACAGACTGCTTTCGACGGTGCTCGTCGGCAATAATATAGTGAATATAGCCGCGTCCTCTATAGCCACTGTTTTGTTTGTGGCTATGCTTGTAGGCAAAGAGGATCTGGCTCCTTTTATATCGACTTTGGCAATGACGGTCATTGTGCTCATTTTCGGCGAGGTCATGCCAAAGACTTTCGCAAAGGATCATCCCGAATCATTCGCCATGGTCTTTTTGCCTGTTACGACGTTTTTCGAGATATTGTTCTTTCCCATCACTTGGGTGCTTTCGCTCATCAAAAAGATATTCAAATCAAAAAAAGAGGCGTCCGTTACCGAGGATGAACTCATAACCATTGTCGAAGAAGCCGAAAATGAAGGCGAAATAGACAAACATGAATCCGAGCTCATTCGTTCTGCGATAGAATTCGATGATGTGGACGTCTATGACGTTATGATACCGCGCGTGAATGTCGAGGCTGTCCCGGACGACGCAAGCATGAAGGAGATAGCCGCCATATTTCAAGAAAAAGGCTATTCGCGCTTGCCCGTATATCACGAGACCATTGATTCCGTAATAGGAATAATACACATAAAGGATTTTTACGAGTTGTATAAGGACAACAAGACCGATATTCGACCGATAATCCAAAACAGCATTTGCGTCACGCGCAATATGAAAATAAGCGCCGCCTTGCGTATATTGCAAAAGGCAAAGATACACCTTGCGGTGGTCGTTGACGAATTCGGCGGAACGGAAGGTATTGTAACGCTCGAGGATATCATCGAGGAGCTTGTAGGCGAGATCTACGACGAACACGACGAGGTGGAAGTGTTGTTCCGAGAACAAAGCGACGGCGCCTATATAGTGGACGGAGCCGAGAACCTCGCAGAATTTTTCGACTTGCTCGGCAAAAATATCGATACGGGCGAGGCGTTCGAATCCACTTCCGTGGGCGGTTTTGTTACCGAACAGCTTAAGCGGATCCCAAAACAAGGCGAAGAATTTATGTTCGATAATCTGAAATTCACCGTCTTGAAAGCCGATTCAAGGAAAGTGCTCGAAGTCAAAGTAGAAGTGTCCGAAACGCCGGAAGAAAAAGAATCGGAAAAAAGCTGAAATTTTTCAAAAAAAATTAAAAAAATCACTTAAAAATCGTTGACAAACCTAAATCTTTATAGTATAATAAGATATGTAAATAGCAAACGGGCATAGCATAATCAATATATGCCAAATGAATTTGTTTTTTTCATGGATTACCTCCATTAAAGTTTGCTCATCATTTTCCCCCTTATCATAGACGAAACGACATGCATTTTTGTGTGACGTTTCGTTTTTTATACGGGGGATTAACGCTTCTTTTTTATATTTATACTTGACAAGATTTCCCAAATGTTGTATATTTATAAATATGGAACTGATGACCCCCCAAATCCTATGGAGAGACTTCGACACTCAAGCGCCTTTCGATGAAACGGTGCTGAGGTTTGTTTTTGAAGAGGGGATAAAAATAAAAGAATTTTATTTCAGCGGACTGCGTACAAAAGACGGAGTTGTCAGGATATTCGCAAGATATTATCATAAGAGCGACGACCTTCCCACTATCGTCTTTTTCGGAGATACCGACGATGAACTCGAGATCCCGAGCGATTGCAAATATAATCTCTTGCGCGCAGATTATGTGGGCGTAAAGACAAACAAAAACAGGGGCACGGTCTATCCGTATTCGCTTTGCGACGCCCAATCGAGCGGTATTTACGATAAAGTCGATCCCAGAGAGTCGAGGTGGTATGCTTGGGCTTCCGTTGCCATGTACACCGCTTTATATGCGCAAAAAAATTGCGGCAACGGCAAGGTCGGCATGGTTGGCGTTGGTGAGGGCGGTAGCCTTGTGTGGAAGCTTTCGGCTTGCGTCGGCGTCGACGCGGGCGTGACCTTGTATTCTACAGGTTACGAGCCCGAAATAGACGATTTGAATTACAGAGCTTGTCTCGACAACAGATCGTACGCTCCGCTATTGAGATTTCCCGTAATGGAGATCGTTTCAAGCAATGAACAGGACGGTTCCATAGACTTTATGAGCGAGATCTTTTCCGCCATAAAGCGAACGGATTGTCGTTTTTACGTAAACGAAAGATCCGATCATACGCTCGGAGCGGCGGGCAGACGCAATGTAGAACAGTGGCTCGAGCATTTTCTCGACGGCAAAGGCAAACTGCCCGAAATGCCTGCGCTCAAATGCTATGAAAGCGGCGGAAAGCTGTATTATGAGGTCAAATACGCGGGTGCGCCCGACGAAATTAATTTTCTTTCGAGCGTGGGCAATATTCACGGAGCCGTTCGCAATTGGTCCAACGCCAAGCTTCAAAAGCTCGAGGACGGATACCTTACCACTATAGAAGTGAGCGACGCCGACGCAACGATCAATGCGTTTGTCAATATAAGTGAATTCGGTTACAGAGTTTCGTCTGTGCTTTCCTCTCGCGTGCCGTCCAAGATGGGCATAACCTCAAAGGAAGTAAAGCGCAACAGATTGATATATGACGGGGATATGGGCATAGACGATTGGACGCTCATAAGCAGCGAAAAGCCCGTCATGCAAAACGGTCCCTTTGGAATAAGCGGAGTTCAAGCCAAAATGCCGCTTATTACGTTTAAGCTTGCGGACATGAGATACAGAGGCGTGGAAGGCGGAATACTGCAAATAATGCTGTGTACGTTGGTCGATCAAACCATCGATTTGGTCATATCGGATGCGCAACAGGCAGGGTTGGATAACCAAAAATTTGGCGGCGGAGGATTTCAAGCTTCAGAACGAATCGCTCAGATGGGCGGACGTAGTCACGTTCGAGGTCGTGCCGTCAAACGGAATAGCTTTGGTATCCTCATTACTTTGGGTGTAAAATGGGCAATTCGAATTTGGATCTGAATATCGATAGGAAGTCGAAGCGCAACACGGTATCGGATATAGTATCCATACTGCTTTTGCTTTTTTTGGTGCTCACGGTCATATTCACTCAAACCTTTTCGCTTTCGAGCGTCATAGGCAACAGTATGCAAAATACTATACAAGACGGCGATTACGTGATATGCGTCGCACCGGAGTCGCTCGATTACGACGATATCGTCATTGCCGACACTTATTCCGATCGACTCATAATAAAGAGAATAGTGGGCAAGCCGGGCGACAAGCTTTTTTTCAAGGCGACGGGCAATGAGGTGCAACTCTATCGTCGTTCTGCATCCGATGTAAGCTTTGAGGCGGTGGACGAAAGCGATCATATAAAAAACGGCGTTATGACGCTCACGGGCTTTGAATATGCCAAAGGTATAAAGGTATTTCGCGGCGAAGGAGAGGCGCCGGATGAATGTATAATAACGCTCGGTCAGAGCGAATACTTCCTTATGGGCGACAACAGAGACGCTTCATCCGATTCGAGAGAATACGGACCTTTCGATCGAAGCAGAATATGCAATAAGATTTGTCGCATAGTCAACAAGGACAACAACAGGATAATGTACGGTTTTATCGGATTCTTATATAAGCTTCTTTCGAATGAAACCGTAGACAATAATCACGGAGAGAGATAATATGGTAAAAATTTCGACAGATTCAACAGCAGATCTCGAACAATTGTTCGAGGAAAGAGACATTCACGTAATGCCCTTGAGTATTACTCTCGACGGCAAAAATTATCTTGACGGCGTCGATATCAACGCGCAGATGATATTCAATTGCTATGACGAGAAGCATATCCTGCCAAAGACGGCGGCTCGCAGTTTGGAGGATTACGAGGACTATTTTAACGAACTTAAAAAGGACGGGAGCGAAGTAATACATTTTGTCATTTCGAGCGAAATGTCCGTTTCTTACAGCAACGCGCTTACGGCGGCTCGCAAGGTAGGCAATGTATTCGTCATAGATTCGAGGACGCTTTCTACCGGAATAGGCTTGCTCGTGCTTAAAGCTTGCGATTATCGCGACAAGGGGTGGAGCGCGCAAAAAATAAACGATAAGATACTTGAACTTGTACCTTATGTTCAAGCTTCGTTTGTGGTAGATACCATGGAATACCTTTATAAGGGCGGCAGATGTAGCGGTGTGGCGAAATTTTTCGCAAGCGCGTTTTCGGTAAAGCCAATGATCATGTTGAAGGACGGCAAAATGGTGGTCGGACAAAAATATGTGGGCAAGCTCGGCAAATGCGTCGAAAAGTATGTAGCAGCCATACTGCGCGAGTTCGATACTCCGGACACGACTCGCATATTTATCACTCACACTTATGCCGATAAGGATATCGTCGACAGAGTACGCGAACAGATAAAAGAGATAAGACCGCAATTTCAAACTATTTTGGAAACTCATGCGGGTTGCACCGTGACGGCTCATTGCGGCAAGGGTACTCTCGGCATACTTTATATCAATAAGCCGGACGAGGACTAAAAGCTTTTTTATGAAAAAGCAAAAAACCGTAAATTACACAAAGAGAGTTTTTATTATGCTTATTGTCGCAGGGATACTTGCGACAATTTTGGCTTTGTTGCTCATTTTGCGCACGAACGCGACAATAGCCGAACGAACGGCGTCCGGCTTTTCGCGCGGGTGGATCTCTTTTTTCAGCAAAATAACGAGCATCTTTCCGTTTTCGCTCTATGAGGCGTTTTTGATTTTGGCGATAATAGGGGTTACGACGCTCATTATCGTAGCCATAGTGTTCTTTTGCAAAAGATCGCCGTTGCGGGCTTGCACTTATCTTGCGGTCATATTGATCGCGAGTTTGGCTTTCGGCGATATTTACACGCTTACGGCGGGATTTGCGTATTATAGGGAGACTCCCGATCTTCCTTATTTCGAAGCCGATTATATATCCGACGAAGATAAAGACCAATTGTTCGCTTTGGCGGAATTTATGATAGACGACTTTAACGAGACGGCAAACAGTATGCAACGCGATAGTGACGGCAGGACGATCGGAATGGCAACAGACGAGCTTTCGGATCTGCTTGCACAAGAGTACGAGCGCTTGAACGGCATAGATTATTTTTCATCTTTCACTCCGCGCGCAAAAACGATAACGAGCAAAAGAATAATGAGCCATATGCGCATAACGGGCGTATTTTTCGCTCCGTTCGGCGAGGCGAACGTCAATCCGCTCACTCCTTCTTCGGATATGCCCGTCACCATGGCGCACGAACTTGCCCATTCCAAGGGCGCTATGCGCGAGAGCGACGCCAATCTTGTGGCATACTACATTACGATAACGAGCGACAATGACTATTTGCGTTACAGCGGCTATATTGGGTGCTTTTCGTATGTAATGAGGATAGTAAACGTATTCGATCCCCAAAAAAGAATCGAATTGGAAAGAAAAATAGATCCTATCATATACAATGAAATGAAACTCAATAACGATTTTTGGGAGCAATACGACCTTTTAGATAAAATTACCGACGCATTTAATAATTTTTATTTGAAATTACAAGGGCAAAAGGAGGGAACGAATTCATACGTTGAACCGACCCTTCCTCCCAATATCGTCGAAACGCCCTCTCCGACTCCCGGCGGCGACGTTACGATAGAGACCAGATACAACCTCAACAATGTGCAAAGAATGATGCTCGAGGCGCTCGATAGCAGAGCAAAAGCAAGACAAGCTTAAAAAACTATGTCGATCCGATAAGCGAATATAAGGTGATTTTATGCTGAAACATAAGAAAAACGCAATACAAACGCTTTATTTTGCTTGATATGTCGTCAAGTTCTGTGGTATACTATATTAGATTTTTCGGAGGAATAAATTGAAAAGCGATAAAAAAGGATTGTGGATATTGCTTGCGATAGTTTCGGTAATACTTATTGCCGTCGTCGTTTATATGCTGTTCTTTGTAAAGCCTAGAAGCGAAGAAAAGGATTGCACATTTTTGCAGAGCAATATAGAACGCGGTTTGGTCACCGAAGTCGAAATAGAAAATGTCAAAGCCACCTATAAGGTAGGCGACAAGACCTATTATTCCTATATGCCCGATCGGGATTATGTAAACAACCTTATCAATTCTTTGAGGGAAAAATATTCCGAGGACGGTAAAGCCGACGAGAAGCTCGAAGGATCGAATTTTACTTATTCCGAGTTATACAAGAAGGTTTCCGATATCAAGGTATCCTATAATAACCCGTATGCCGTAAATATTTGGAATTATATAACTCCTGTGCTTACCATTGTGGCAATGATAGTGCTCGGCGTCATAGTGTATAGGTCGGTAAGCAGCACAAATAAGCAGGTAGTCGATTTCAGTAAGAGCGGAGCGGAAGAACAAAAAGTCAAGGTGCGCTTTAATGACGTGGCGGGCGCCGAAGAAGAAAAAGAGGAACTTAAGGAGATCGTGGAATTCCTTAAAGAGCCCAAAAAGTTCACCGACGTCGGTGCAAGGATTCCTCGCGGCGTATTGCTCGTAGGACCTCCGGGCACAGGTAAGACCTTGTTCGCAAAGGCTGTGGCAGGCGAGGCGAACGTTCCGTTCTTCTCCATTTCGGGTTCGGACTTTGTGGAAATGTACGTCGGCGTGGGTGCAAGCAGAGTGAGAGATCTTTTCGCAACGGCAAAGCGCAGTAAGCCGTGCATTATATTCATAGACGAGATAGACGCAGTAGGTCGTCAGCGCGGAGCAGGACTTGGCGGTGGTCACGACGAAAGAGAGCAGACGCTCAACCAGTTGCTTGTGCAAATGGACGGCTTCGAGACGAGCGAAGAAATAATAGTTATGGCGGCGACAAACCGAGCCGATATTCTCGATCCGGCGCTACTGCGACCGGGCAGATTCGACAGACAAATCGCCGTTCACATGCCCGATGTTCGAGGCAGAGAGGAGATATTCAAGGTACACGCGCGCAACAAACCTCTTGCAAGCGATGTCGATTTCAAGGTCCTTGCTCGCGCCACGAGCGGATTCTCCGGCGCGGACATAGCGAATCTGCTTAACGAGTCGGCTATCCTTTGCGCAAGGGCAAACCGAACCAAAATAACCATGGAGGATATTTACGAGGGCATCGATAAGGTCATAATGGGTCCGCAAAAGAAGTCGCGCATAGTGACCGAGGTGGATAAACGCATTACGGCTTACCATGAATCGGGACACGCTCTTGTGGCAATGTGTCTAAAGGACTGCGATCCCGTGCACGAGATCACGATAATCCCCAGAGGGCAAGCGGGCGGTTATACCATGCTTCGTCCGGATAACGAC
>CANQUR010000017.1 GCA_947627075.1 uncultured Clostridia bacterium | reverse complement strand
GGAAGCTGTGCCGTAGGCACTGATGAGGGTTTGCATTAAATAGTGAATCCTCCTCACCGCCTCTCGGCGGAGCTCCCCCCGATAATTGCTTTTATGTATTTGTATGCCTTATTTGCGGGGGAAGCCTTTCGTGTGGTCGCATCGCTCTATGCCCGAGCTATGAGCAAAAATTCGGTCGTGCGCAGGCAAGCCTTCCCCACTGCGGGGGGAAGGTGGCATTGAGCGAATGCGAAATGACGGATGAGGGAGCTTCGCTCCGTGGCGTTCGCTTCTCTCAGCTGAAGAGGACAAAAAAACACCTTATGAAAGGCTTCCCCTGCGTAAAGAGTATGATGAGAAAACTTTTGCTTATATCGGGGGAAGCTGTGCCGTAGACACTGATGAGGGTTTGCATTAAATAGTGAATCCTCCTCACCGCCCCTCGGCGGAGCTCCCCCCGATAATTGCTTTTATGTATTTGTATGCCTTATTTGCGGGGGAAGCCTTTCGAAAGGTCGCATCGCTCTATGCCCGAGCTATGAAAGAAAGTTTGGTCGTGCGGTAGCAAGCCTTCCCCACTCGGGGGGAAGGTGGCGCGAACGAATGCGAAATGACGGATACTCGCCGTAGGCTCGTGGCGTTCGCTCACGTTGTTCGCTCGGCTGATGAGGGCAAAAAATTGACATTATAAAAGGCTTCCCCTGCGTAAAGAGTATGATGAGAAAACTTTTGTTTATATCGGGGGAAGCTGTGCCGTAGGCACTGATGAGGGTTTGCATTAAATAGTGAATCCTCATCACCGACTCCGTCGGAGCTTCCCCCTTTGGAAAGGGGGAAGCCTTTCTTATGGTCATTCGTATTATACATGAACTACGAAAAAATCATTTGTTGAGGCTCTATAATATCAAATAACAAAAAAAAGGAACTGCTCATATCGAACAGCTCCTTATTTTATTCATTGTCGATTTAATATCATATAGCCCAATTGCCGTCTTTGAAGATGACTATTTTCTCGCCCTTTTCGGTAGTGGCTTCGATGGACAGATCGGGCGTTCCCACCATAAAGTCCACGTGTTCGAACGAGTCGTTGAGCCCTGCCGCAAGTTGCTTTTCCTTGCTCATCTTTTCTCCGCCCTTTATGCACGAAGGAAAGGCTCTGCCCACTGCGAAGTGACAAGAAGCATTCTCGTCGAAAAGCGTGTTGTAGAACAGCGTGTTAAGGTTCTGTATAGGCGAATTGTAGCCTACAAGTGCTATTTCGCCGAGATAATGCGAGCCTTCGTCCGTTTCGATTATGCCTTTGAGCGTTTCATAGCCCTTTTCCGCCTTATAGTCGACTACTCTGCCGTCCTTGAAGGTAAGCGAGAAGTTCTCGATTATTCCGCCGGAGCGCACAAGCGGCTTTGAAGCCACAAGCGTTCCGTTTGCGGTAAGGCGATCGGGCGACGAAAATACCTCTTCGGTAGGCATATTGGCGGTAAAGTCCACTCCGCCGCCGCCCTTTTCGACTGCGCCCGTAAAGATATATCCCTTTGGCATTCCGATAGTGAAGTCGGTGCCCAGGCTGTTTTTATAATGGAACGAAACGATCTTTGCGCGATTGAGGAAACGGCTTCTCTTTGCGAGCTTTGCGGCGTGCTTTTGCCATGCTCCGAGGGGATCCGTCTTGTCGAGGCGCATGGTTTTGTGCAAATACTTCCACATCTTTTCAAGCGCGGCTTTTTCGGTAAGCTCGGGGAACATCTTCTTTGCCCAATTTTCGTTGGGATACGCCACTATCACCCAGCGCGTAGCGTTGCAGCCGGTAGATTCGCGAAAACGGCTCATTGCCTTATTGTTCGCCTTTATGGACGCGGCTATCTTTTGCGGCGGGATATTGCGCAAAAGATCGGGATCCTCGGAAATTATGTTTATATACACCGCTTTTGTATCTACGATATAATTGCGCGAATCCACCACCCATTGCGGGATATCCGTAAGAGTTTCCTCGGTCTGATAATCGTAATTCAGTCTGTTGACCTCCGCGTCATGCCAAAACACAGTCACCTTGGGGGCGCCCGCTCTGTACGCTTGGTCCACTACTTCGCGCACAAGGTCGGCTGCAAGTATGGGAGCCGAGATCGCAACGGGCTCACCGCGTTGAAGGTTGACTCCTTGTCTTATGATAAGCTCGGCATAACTGATAAGTTTCTTGTCCATTGTAAAATTTCTCTCCTTTTATTTTATATAACTGCGCACTCTGAAGCGTGCGCCGAGTTTTTCGGCTATCTCGCGACACTTGATTATGTCCGCGTTGTCGATGACGTCCACTACCGTAAGCAAAACGTCTATGCCGCCCTTTATGCATTCTTTCGCAAATTCGAGCATTGCGTCATACGCTTGCTCGCCGTAAATCGAACGGCTGACTTTATCGTATTTTTGGGCGTCGCACTCGTTGAGCGAAACAGACGCCGTATCTATCCTGCCTATTAGCTCGGGGACAATGTCGCGCCCGTTTATCAAGCTGCCCAGCCCGTTGGTATCGAGCCTTGTCCTTTTGCCCAGCTTATGCAGATATTCGGCAATATAAAGCATGTCGTCAAGCCTGTACGTGCTTTCGCCGTAGCCGCAAAATACCGCTTCGGAATAATTTTCCTTCGCCTCGGCAATAAGGGCTACGATCTCCTCCTTTGAGCCCTCTCTTTCCAGCCAAAGATCGTTGCCGTCTATCCCTTTCATATTGTTTCGCAAACAAAAGGTGCAATCATTGGAGCATTTGTTGGTAAGATTGATATACAGCTTACCTTCGAAAAAATAAATATATGTATTATTTTTCATTGTCATCCTCTCCTCATTTTTGTAAAAATATTATATGTGTTTTGCTCGGTGATCGCCTCTATTTCCTCTACCGGTCTATCGAGTATTTCGGCGATCTTCATCGCTTGAAATCTTACGTAGGCGGGATAATTGAGCTTGCCTCTGTGGGGCACGGGAGTAAGATAGGGACAATCGGTTTCGATAAGAATGCGATCGAGCGGCACCGCCTTGATGATCTCGGGAAATTTGACTGCGTTTTTGAACGTTATGGAGCCGGAAAAAGAAATATAAAACCCCAGATCTATATATTTTAGCGCAGTTTCTTTGGAGCCCGAAAAGCAATGCATCACCGCTCCGCCCCTTAAACAATCGATATGCTCATGCAAGATATGCTCCATGTCCTCGTATGCGTCGCGAAGATGAAATACCGCGGGCAAGCCCGTTTTCTTCAACGCATGGAGCTGACGGACAAGCGCTTCCCTTTGGACCTCGCGCGGAACGTCGTCGTAAAAGTAGTCGAGTCCGATCTCGCCGAACGCAACCGTCTTTTTTAGCGCGCACATTCGTATAAGTTCGTCGATCTGCTCGTTTGTAAGTCCCTCGCAATCGGACGGATGAACGCCTACGGCACAGTAAAGGTCGTCATATTGTTCGGAAAGCTCGACTGCCCTTCGAGAAGAAGGCATATCGTATCCCACCACGACGATCTTTTTCAATCCGTCCTCTGCCATGCCTTCCACAACGGCGGAAACGTCATACCTGTCGTCGTTGAGATGCGCGTGCGAATCTATCATTTAGCAGACCTCGCTACCGGGAGCTACGACGCGTTCGGGCGAAACAAGCACGACCTTGTCGCCGTCTACGGCGCAAAGCACCATACCTTCGCTCACAATGCCGCGCAACTTTGCGGGTTTAAGATTGGCGACGAGCACGACCTGCTTGCCCACCATTTCCTCGGGCGTATAGCTCTTTGCGATCCCGCTCACCACCGTGCGCGTTTCCTCGCCCACCTTTAAGGTGAGTTTAAGAAGCTTATCGGCTTTTTCCACCTTTTCGCAAGCGATGACCTCGGCAACTTTGAGTTGGGTATTGAAAAATTCGTCTATGGAAATTTCCTTCTTTACCTCTGCCGGTTTTTCTTCTTTCTCCTCTTTCTTTTCTTCCTTATCCTCTTGCTCGACCTTATTGAGCTCTTCGAGCTCCTTCTTTATATCGAGTCGTTTATAAAGTACTTCGCCTTCGCCTACCTTGAACGCCTTGGTATCGCCGAACTTTATGCCGTTGAGGCTTTCGGGCGCTTTGAGCCCGAGGTCTTTGAAAATTCTTTCGCTTCCGCTCGGTATAAAGGGGAGCAAATAACCGGCGATCAGCCTTATGCCTTCGAGCAATTCATAGATGACCGCAGACAACTTTTCCGTTTCGCCGTTTTTGTTGAGAGTCCAGGGCGCGTTTGCGTCAATAAACTTATTTGAAGCCGAAACAAACGCAAATATGGCTTCGAGCGCCTCGGAACACGAATATTTATTCATTGCCTTGTCCACCTTGGCAAAGAGTTCGTTTGCCATGTCGGCGTATTCGCCACCTATATCCTTCGGTCTTTTTACCGTGCCGCCGAAATATTGATTTGCCATGGACACCGTGCGTTTTACAAGATTACCGAGGTCGTGGACAAGATCCGCGTTTATCCTCGTAAGGAACGCCTCGTCGGTATACGTTCCGTCCGAACCGAACGGTATTTCGCGTAGCAGATAATACCTTAAAGCGTCGATACCGTATCGCTCCGCAAGAATGAACGGATCGGCGACATTGCCCTTGCTCTTGCTCATTTTATCTCCGCCGAACAACATCCAGCCGTGTCCGTAAACCTTTTTGGGCACTTCGAGTCCGAGCGCCATGAGGATAGCAGGCCATATTATGGTATGGAAACGAACGATCTCCTTTCCCACCATATGAACGTCGGCGGGCCAATAGTCCATATTTTCCTCGCCGTTATTGTAGCCGAGCGCATTGATATAATTGGTAAGCGCGTCCACCCAAACGTATATCGAATGTTTGGGATCGAACGGTACGGGAATACCCCACTTTACCGAAGTTCTGGATACGGCAAGATCGTTTAGATCATTGAGGAAATTGTTGACCATTTCATTGACGCGAGATTTGGGTTCGAGAAAATCCGTTTGGGTAAGGAGCTTTTTAAGAGGCTCCTTGTACTTGCTGAGTCTGAAAAAGTAGCTTTCCTCTTCGGCGTCGATCACATCTCTGCCGCAATCGGGGCATTTGCCGTCCACAAGCTGGCTGGGCGTCCAAAACGATTCGCACGGAGTGCAATATTTACCCTTGTAGGTCGCCTTGTAGATATCGCCCTGCTCATAGAGCTGCGTAAATATCTTTTGCACGCTCTTTACATGATAGTCGTCGGTCGTACGAATGAATTTATCGTACTTTATATCGAGCAACGCCCAAAGCTTTTTGATATTGTCTACAAGCTCATCCACAAATTGCTTGGGCGTTTTGCCCGCAGCCGTGGCGCGCTCCTCGATCTTTTGTCCATGCTCGTCCGTACCCGTCAGATAAAACACGTCGTAGCCCGTAAGGCGCTTGTATCTTGCTATGGCGTCGCAACAAACCGTTGTATAGCTGTGTCCGAGGTGCCATTTTCCGCTCGGATAGTAAAGCGGTGTAGTGATATAAAATTTTGGTTTCTTTTCCATGATCCAACCTCTTTTTTACCTTTATTTCCACTATTAAGTATAAACCAAACGAAAAAAAATGTCCATTCTTTTTGACGGCTTTTTTACATATACATAACTAAAAAGGAGTAAAAATGAGTAAAATCTGGTTGATAATGTTGCTTTCGGCTCTCACGACCGCGCTCGTTCGCGATCCGTCGGTTGCGATAAGCGCTATGCTCGCCGGCGCAAAGGATTCGGTAGACCTCGCCATGGAGCTTGTGGCGGTTTACGGCGTGTGGCTCGGCTTCTTTGCCCTTCTCGACAAAGTCGGGATCGCCGACCTCATCGCAAAGCTTCTTAAACCCGTGATCAAATTTTTGTTCAAGGGCAGTAGCGACGAAGCTCAAAAGTACGTTTCTATGAATATGTCGGCTAATCTCATAGGGCTGGGCAATGCCGCCACGCCCATGGGCATAAATGCGGTGAAACTTCTCGGCGACGAAAAGGAAAGCGCCAACACAAACGTCATCATGCTCGTAGTCATTTCTGCTACAAGTTTGCAACTTTTGCCTACAACGGTGATAAGCATGAGAGCGGCGCACGGCTCGATTAATGCCGCGGATTTTCTTTTGCCGTGCATGATCGCCACGGTGATATCGACCATTATAGGCATTGCGCTCGTAAAACTCCTGTCAAGGATCTTCCCCGACTCTAAAAGAAAATCATGACCGCTTATGTAGTTCCCGTTCTGTTTCTTATAGTCCTAATAGCTTCTCTGCTCAAAAAAAAGGACGCCTATTCGTATTTTATAGACGGCTCACGTTCGGCTATAGACCTTATGGTGGGAGTTTTTCCGTACCTTATGACTGTAATGATGTGCGTACAGATATTCCGCGCGACGGGTGTGAGCGCCGCCGTATCGTCCTTTATTGCGCCCGTATTCGAGCTTCTCGGCTTGCCGAAGCAACTTACCGAACTTTTGCTTTTGCGCCCTTTGAGCGGCGCAGGGTCGCTTGCGATACTCGACAATATCTACGCCACCTACGGCGCCGACACCTTTATAGGCAGGTGCGCTTCTTTGATATACGGTTCAAGCGAAACCGTCTTTTATGTGAGCGCGATATATCTTTCTCAAAGCAAGACCAAAAAACTTCGCTATGCTTTGCCTGTCGCGCTTGTTTCCACTCTGCTCGGTTGCATTATAGGTTGCGCCCTTTTGCGCGTACTTTAACGACAAAAAAAGATCGAGTTTTTACTCGACCTTTTCGTACTTTCAAGTTTTTTGACGGCGCTTTATAAACAACACGGGGATCAACAACAACGCTCCGCCAATAAAGCCTCCGTAATCGCCGAAGCCGACGCTTGCACAACTTGCGCAACCGGATTGTTCTTCGTTTTGCACTCGTTGGAACCTCGCATAAAATGTCATATCTCCTTGTACCAATTGCCCGTCCACCTTCGCCGAATAATTCGTATCGATATACCAATCGTCAAAAACATAATTGTCGGCAGGCGCCGGTGGCTCACCGAACGCTGTGGTATCGATAATATCGCCGTAACTGTAATAAAAGCTATCAAACACCTTGCCATCCGAATTGATAAGCGTGACTTCATACGTTCGCTCATGTTCGCTATACTGAGCCTTTATTTCAATATCTTCGGTAATGATCTCGGGGAAGGACGACCAACCTTCAAATACATATTCATAATATTCCGTAGACGGCTTTTCGGGCGGGAGAGGGATTTGCGACGCTTCTATCGGCTCGCCATCAAATACTTTTATCTCCGAGATCAAATTGTCGTTATCATCGTAAAATTTGACCGAATGAGTCAATTCGTTTTGAACGAATCCGTCCTCTATGAGCGTTTGCTCTATTATATCGCAGACATCTGCCGGATACTCTAACTTCGTCGCCGTCTTAAAAAAACATCTTGCAAAATCCTCAAACGTAGCCGTCGGGGAAAGTGCGCACAAGGTCGAATACCACAGCGTGCCTATTTTTTCGCGAGTGAAAAATTCGGGCAACTTTTGGCACAGCTCGTATTGCAAATGCGTGATTATGGTGCTGTTGGTATGTACACCGTTATAATCGCAATTTTCGTCATGATTCCCGTTACGATGCCATCTGCACACAAATTTTTGCGAAAGCGAATAGACTTGACCTATTGTGCCGCCTATCATAGAACGTATCTCGTTGTAGTGAGCGCTCGCCGCATCCTCGCCTATCCTCCAAAATCTTTCGTCCGAAGGGGAATATCCCTCGACTAATGCTCCGAATATATCCGAAAACGCCTCGTTTAGCGCGCCCGAATCGCCTACGTATTCAAGAGGCGTAGTCAAAGACGTGACGGCGTGTTGATATTCGTGCGCCAACACGTCCACGGCTTTGCCGAGCTGATATATTCTGCCGTTGATATTGCCGTCGCCCACATACATGAACGCCATATTGCTCTCCGATATATACGAACAAGCTGCGTTTTCGAAATTATTCCCGTAATGCATAAAGATAAAAATGGGGACCTCGTTATTTTCCAAATAGTTGCTACTTATATCGTCGTTTCTGCCGTTTATACCATACATGCTTACGCCTATGTTGTTTGCGTCCGTATAGAAGTCGTACGCCTTGATAACGCTCGAATAGGCGCTGACTGCGATAGGCTCGAAAACACCGTTTGTACTCGTGTAATCTTCTGCAATATTCAAATCCTCACTGTTTTTGGCGTCAACAACGTAGATATTTTTTATATGATCGGCAAGATAATATCTGCGATTGTCATATTCAACGTTTACGCTCACTACGTTACCGAATGCATCCGTTTGAGTCATATCGATCGAGCCATTCAATGGTATCGCCGACAAGACGCTACCATCGAGCGCGGAAACAAAGACCTTGGTCCCTCCGTTTGCCGAAGTGATCGTTTCGTAAGCGAGCTCCGGCGATTGTTCATAAGCATAGATCTTGAGTTGAATGGACAGTATATTTCCGCCGTAAAACTCCTTGACCTTCTCGATCGCCTCGTCCGCATCCAAACTCTTCGATAGCGAGGGAATTTCAATGTATTTGCCTTCCAATTCTTTGTTGCCTCGATCATCGACCATGACGACAAGCTGCGTGCCGTAAACCTCGATACCGTCATGTATTTGGGTAAACTTATATATCTTGCCGTATGCCACGTCAAGTTCCTCGTCGAACGTATAATTTTCTCGCTCGTTTATCCCTCTCAACTCGTCGGCATTTTCCAAAAGCTCAAAAGGATCATAAAGTTCGGGGCGTTCAACTGCAAGTTCAGCGGCTGCAACATGGTACACATTACCGCGGAACAAGCCGAAAGCTATGCCAATGCATATCAAAATAAGAAAGCAGGATCGAAAAAGATGTTTTTTTGTCATGATTTGTTGCCTCCGTTTATTTTTTTGACAGGTGTACGTCAGCAGATTGTTCTCGCATTGAACAATTCTATCACTGTCGATATTATCAAAAATGCTCATCATTACGATGAGCATTTTTGTCGGTTATTTATCTTTATTTTTCCTCGCCGTCAGGCTCTTTCTTTTCATCGGAGCCTTCGTCGCTTTCGGAACCTTCGGAAGCCTCAATCGCACTTTCTGACGAAGCTTCGGTTTCGGGATTCTCTTCGACCTTGTCGCCGTTATTCTTTCTTGCCTTCAAGATGAAGAACACGACCGCAAGTATCACAAGCACACCGAGCACGCAAAGGAGAACTATAAGCCACCAATCACCTACGCTGTCGGGAAGCTGTTCAAGTCCGATCACTACAAACATCGAGAAGCTCGATACCTCGAACTCTACACACTTGACGGTCTCGGTCGCCGTAGCTTTGCCATCATCATCGCGTCCGGTCACCCATTCGACGTCTACCAATCCGAGAACAGGCAAATACTCGATCTCGTCGCCATCCATAATGTGCATTACCGCAAGGTCCTCTGCCTTATAGGAAGCAAGCCTCTCGGGAAGCGGAATGCGAACACGGAACTTACTGCCCGCGGGCGCCTCGATCTTATTGCCGTCGGCGTCTGCAAAGGAAATATCGTATGCGGAGCCGTATCTGGTGCTCTTGTCGGGATATTGAGTCTTGAGCTCGTCGATATAGTTGTCAAGGTCTGCTTCTTCCATGGAAGTCTTGAGGTTATTGTTTGTGATCGACTCGGGCAAAGTGTTGTTTTCGTCTATAACGACTATATGGTTCTTTTCGTCGTTAAAGCTTCTTTCCACATTCTCATCGAGTACCC
Organism: uncultured Clostridia bacterium; assembly: GCA_947627075.1. Lineage (GTDB taxonomy): Bacteria > Bacillota > Clostridia > Christensenellales > Pumilibacteraceae > CAG-552. Next base: position 6,524 of record CANQUR010000017.1, on the reverse strand, counting down.
AAGTTGCGGTCACATAAAGCTCGGAACCATCCTCCGACGCCTCATAGGTGCAAACCAAAGTCCAATTGTTGGAGTTGTAAGTTTGAGCGGCATATTCGCCGAACATAATGTTGTTCTTATCTACTACGGTATAGGTATAGGTAAACGTATAGGTTCCGGCAATACCCGATTCCATTGTTCCTACAGGATCGGAATAGGTATAGAACAGATGCTCGTTGAACTTAAGATTTACCACAACCTTACCTCTTGCCGATTCGAGAGTGATATCGACCTCGATCTCGGGTTTGATAGGTACATACTTATCGATAACGAATTCGATCGATACCTCGAAGCCTTCGTCATAAACAAGTTCATAGCCTTCTGCGGCAACGACCTTAACGGTATATGTGCCTGCATCGGTGGGAGCGCCCTCGAGTTTGTCGCCATTAGCATTGGTATATTCGAAGCTCAATTTCTCAAGGATCTCATCCGAGAGTCCTGCGAGTCCGAAGTTTACCGCTCTGCCGTCATATACCAAAGACTCACCATTGTAATCTTCTCCGTTTACAGTCCATTTAGCGCCGCTTATATCAAGGTCCTCGACTGTCAAACTTCTGAATGTAATAACGACTTGGATATTCTCGGTTCCTACCGTTATGGTATATTTTCCGTCTTGAGCTTCAAGCTCGCTGCCGTTTGCCGTTACCGACTTCACCGCATAATTTGCGGCGGGAGTTACGGTAAGTTTTACTTGTGCGCCCGTTTCATATTCGCTTTCGTTGGGGTCAAGTTCGTAAGAACCTTTATTTGTATCGCAATCAACCGTTATGGTGTACTTCTGCGACGGAACAACTTTTTCCTTGAAATTGATAACAACTTGGATATTTTCGGTTCCTACCGTTATGGTATATTTTCCGTCTTGAGCTTCAAGCTCGCTGCCGTTTGCCATTACCGACTCTACTTCGTAATTTGCGGCGGGAGTTACGGTAAGTTTTACTTGTGCGCCCGTTTCATATTCGTTTTCGTTGGGGTCAAGTTCGTAAGAACCTTTATTTGTATCACATTGTACCGTTATGGTGTATTTCTGCGACGGAGCGACCTCTTCCTTTTTCCAAGTATGCTTAACGGTATATGTTTTGCCGTCCTCGGAAATAATGTCGTTTTCATTTGCCTTCTCGGTTCCCGTGAAGGTGTAGTTACTATTTTTAAGAGTGAACGTTACGGTAATTACGTGGTCCACGTTTGCAGCTCCGTGCGTCTCTCCGCTTATTTCACGGTCGAGAAGTTGAGAATCATACTCTCCGCCAACGGTCACTACGTATTCCTCACCGACCTTTGTAGGCTCGGAGAATGTGACTTCGGGTGCTGCCGCAGTAGCTTGTTTTATCTCGAAGTTCAAGATACCTGTTGCAGGCGTATAAAATTTAAATACGTAAATGTCGGCAAGCTCTGCCTTGATACTTATGGACACGGTATATTTGCCTACCTCGACAGGTGCGTCCGAAAGCTTATCGGTCGAGCCTTCCTTTGTATAGGTATATACTATGGCGTCCTTCATCTCCTGCGGAACGGTAACGCCCGAGAACACGTAGGTGAATTCATGCTTGTTTCCGTCGTAGTAAATGGGCTTCGATTTGTCATATGTCACGCCGTTATGATTCCACTTATCTGCCAAAATACTTACGGAATATATGTCGATGGTGATCGATTTCGAGAAAGTAAATTCGGTTTCGTTGTTCGACAAAATCGTTCCGTCCCCGCCGATAAATTTGATATCCACATATACCTTATACTTTCCGACCTTCTTGTTGAGGTCATCGGCAGTGACATCTACTTCGCTGTCGGCTTCGACGCGCGTATATCTGAACGGGCTTACTTCGAAGTATTTCTTGTATTCGTCTTCTATACCCGTATAAACGATATCGCTCTCGACAAATTTAGTAATTTTATAGTTATAAGAAATCTTTCCCCAGGTATTAGTCGGAGCTTTTATCTCGGTAGCAACTATGCTCCAATCGAGGGTTGCATTTTCGGTCTTTATAATTTCGAAGTTAAGGCTCTTAAGCGTAAATTTCACATCTGCGGTGGTATGATATTCACCCGGCATGATCTGCGTACGCTCATCGCCACTGTACATAACTCTTTCGATATCGAACAAGCCTGCGGTGCTGTTCACAAAGATATCGGGAGCCGTGATCCTGATCTCTTTTACTCTTACGGTAAGTTCCTTACCGTTATACAAATGCTCTATCTCGGCATCATAATCCCATATGAGTTTTACGGAAAGTTTGGCTTTCTCGATCACCCATACTTCGCTGAATACTGCCGGCTCGTCAATCATCTTGCCGTCTACGAACAAATTGACTTGGTCCGCATATTCGGTGTTGACCGAGATCCTGACTTCAGCCGTCGATCTGCCTGCATTGGTACGCGTCGTGTTGAGCTTCTCGACTACGAAATACTTGTTGAAATCAAAGTCTGTGGGAAGATCCACTCCCTCTATTGCGGAGCTATGCTCGATCGACCAATCGACTTCCTTTTGAGTACTGTCATAAACGTAAGTAATGGGCTTTTGCGTCTTTGAGCCTTCGGTCACGGGCGTAAGCTTTGCGCTTACTTCCACATTGATACCTTCAACGAAGATCTCCCATTCGAATTTGCCTGTCGTTTGGACATCGTCGGCAAATTTGTAGTTTTCTTCATCTAAAAGAGCCAATTCGTATTCGACGCTATATTCGCCTTTTGCCGAGCCTGTCGAAGCGCCCGTAAGAGTAGCCTCAACAAGCTCATTCATTGCGGGAACTTCGGGGTCACAAGCCACAAAGTCCACGCTTACTTCATATTCATATCCACTGTAACGAACGCGAGCCTTTTCGGATCCGTCAAACTCATATTCGCCAATCTCATCGGCGATCGTCCAAGCAAGCTTGAAGCTTACCTCTTGTTTTTCTATTTTGACTGTGAACTTTTCGAAATCGCGCTCAAGTCCGGTGAACTTATCGGTGATCGAAACAGTGTATTCACCGCTGTCGGATACCTTGCTAACGACAAAGGTATCGGTATTGGCGTCCTCGATCGGCTCACCGTTAAAGAACCATTGATAATCATATTCGGCATACGAAACGCCGTCGGGAACGACCTTCAAGGTATATTCCTTTTGAGCGTCATATGTCGCGGTGAGCTCGGTGGTCTCCTCGTCATCGATATAACCCTTTGCGGAGAAATCGGTAACTGCATAGAGCGCAGTGTCCTCTGCGGGCATCTCGGTGATCTCATTTTTATCTATATCCATCCAATAAAGGACGTCGTACTTCTCCTCAACTACATCGGGACGAGCGAACAATTCGACATCGGCTCCGTCGGTAAGGAGTCCTTCGCGAGCAAGTTCCTTTTCGGTCTCGTTGCCAACGAAATATTCAACCTTGTAAACATTGTTGATATTCATATCAAAGGAAAGGTTGAACGTATAAGATTTTTGCTCAAGCGCGTCGATCGCGTTCTTTGCGAGATCGGCGAACTTATCGAAGCCTCTGTTCTTCAATACGGAAGATATCTTATTAAGGATCTTCTCGAAATCGAGAGTATATTCTCCGTAATGAGAATATGCGCCGTTTCCGTCATACAAATCTATAATAGCGCCGTTTTTGATATTCTCGGGCAAATAGCCGAACGCCTTTTCGACATATTTCATAAACGTATCGTAAACGTCACCGTAATCTGCGAATTTTTCAATGTAGCTGACTACTGTGTCGTTGAACGTCTCGGAATTTGCAAGTATATCGCGAACGCCTGCGGCATTGTACTTCTTCCAATCTATTCTGTTGATTATGTTCAAAAGCTTGTTGACAAGAGATTCGAGACGAGTTTCGTCTATGCTTGCTGCAAGTCGACTAAAGCCCGGAACATTTTTCACAAGGAAATCGTGAGCATCGGCATATGTCAGCTTGCGGCTCGCAAATTCCGCCATCTTGTCGGAGAAAGCGTTAATAACGCGATCGATATGCTCTGCCGTAAGGCGCTTACCGAACACTTGCTCGAAATAATTTCCGAAATATGTATTGATAAAATCACCATTCACAAGGTCATTGAGCCAAGCTCTGTAGTCAACGCCCTTGAAGAAGTCAAGAACCTCTTCGAAGGTAAAGCTCTGTATCTTATCTTCTATTTCGGTAACGGTCTTGCCGAAGAATCCGAACACTTTGTTTTTGGTCTCGTTCGAGAATCTACCGGACGCATAGAAAGCGGAAAGGGCTTTGCCGAATGCGTCGGGCATCTTTACGCTTACGCTGTAGTTGTTTCCGTCTTTAACTACATTAATATGATCCGCAAAAAGCTTCGCGGTCTTTTGGATGATCTCGGAATCTCCGTAGAAGCCGAATGTGAGCTTGAAATCGATAGATCCGAACGTTGTATTGATACATATATCGGCGGAAATAAGATTTCTGAGCGCCTCTTTGTTCATTACGGCGATCTCTGCGGGAGACGGTATGAGCGCAAGCACTTGTCGTACGCCTTCCATATGGAGCGTACCGGGCACGTATATCTCCTTGCCGTTTATGGTCAAAGACTTGAGATTGTCGATTATGGTGTTCAGATCGATGGAGGGAGCCTTACCGCCGTTTTCCTGAACGGCGCCAGCGGTGGATTGCACCACGTCCTTGCTCTTATCCTTCCATTCGTTCTTTTGTTCTTCGATAGCCTTGACAGCCTCGGGATCTTTCTTCTTTTCCTTTACGAGTTCTTTAAGTTGTTCCGGAGTGGGAGGAGTTTGACCTTCTTTCTCGCCTCCTTCCTCGTATTGTTCAAGGATCTCTCTCTCGATAAGCTTATCGACCACATTATCCATAGCTTCTTCGACAACGCCTTCGATAGCTTCCTCTATCTTTTGATAGATATCATTGCCGGCATTCTCGCCGCCGTTGTTTTGAACATATTCGCCTATGGCATATTCCAAAAGCGTGTTGTATTCGCCATTGAGATATTTATTAAACTCCTCGGGCTCGCTTAAACGTTCTTTCACATAATCCCTAAAGGACTTCAAAAGTTCGTTATCATTCCAATCTATGGCACCCGGATTACAATCGGGGGGTAGCTCAATTGGCGCGGCAAAGGGAAGAATGGTCGAATACATTATCGTATTCGGCTCGGTGATTTCATCATTGCTGTTGAGTATGCTCTTCATTGCAATTTCTTTGAATGCAGCTACCAAAGCATTCTTGAGCACCGTAAAGTCTCCCCTCTCTGCCTCAAGATACTCGCGATAGTTGTCGCTTAAACGGATCTCGAGATTATCCTTATCATAGGCCACCTCGAACCAATCTTCGCGAACAGTTGTTAAGCTATTGCTCTTATCCTCTGCCACGGCAGTCGTAGGCGTCGCCAACGACATTACTCCGCAAAACAAAGCCACTACCAAAAGCAAAGCAATAAGAACTATTTTAGGTTTTCTGCTTGTTCTGTTCATGATAAATCCTCTGCTTAAAATTATTTGATGTTTTTATATATGCGGCTTGCGATAAAACTTTTCCCGAGTAGGGGCACGCATACCGATACACGTTGTAGTATACTTGATTTTTATTCTCATGTCAATAGATTTTTCGACAAAATAAGCGACAAAAAAAATTTTTTATGAATTTTTGGCAAGTTTTGACAATGCGACGCGTTATTTATCGTCGGAAGTCCGATTTTTCTCGTCCTTTTTTGGCGAACGAACATTACGTACAATTATTATATGCTTGCCACCGCCTTTTTTGGTATTCTTTGTGTTGCCTTTTCTTGTAGTATTCGGACGACTTTGATTGGTTTTTTGCGTTTGCCGCGTCGAATCGACTTTTTTCACCGATTGAGCGCTCGGCACGTCGTCGCTCATGGCGACGATCAAGGCGTGTACGCCTTCCTTGATCTTTCTCGCCCTCGAAACAACGGCATTTTTTACCTTGGCAAATGCATTCCTTATATATATAGTAAACGATTTCGTCTTTTGCGCAGTCTTTTCTGCGTCCTTTGGCGCCGAAGCCGCGAGCTCGTCCGCTACATTAGCATCTTCTTCCTGCGAGATGCGTTCGACGCACTCCGTCTCATCGCTTACTCCATCGGCAACGACATTCACGGAGGCATTTTCTTCGTGCGACTCCGTCTTTATGTCGCTTTCGAATGTATCCTTTTCCCTATGTCCGAATAAGGAGCGGAGCTTTGTATAAACGAAATGCGCCGCAAAAACGATACTCGCCCAAGCTCTCTTTGCAAGCCAAACGATTTTTTTGCCAATCAGCGAGAAGAATCCCTTTACTTTTATGCCGGCATTCGACCTTGCGGAGCCGCCATTTGGTACCGAGCCCTCGCTTGCGCCATCCGCAACGGCTCTTTTGCGACGCCTTCTTACTACAAGGAAAACTACGAGCGCGACTATAGCAACAAGAAGGATGGGCAATATGACGCGCATAGCCCTTATAAGCAACAAAAGCGAGGAAGGGTCTTGTTCCGGCGCCTTTTCGAGCGGATGCCTGTCGAAAACGGCGTTGAACTCTACGTCGCCCGTCACGATC
>CANQUR010000016.1 GCA_947627075.1 uncultured Clostridia bacterium | reverse complement strand
TGACAAACTGGGTCAGGCTTAAATTTGCTGCAATGAACCTCAAAAAATATGCGATACATAGGTTAAAGGAAGAAGCTACCCTACGCTTTATATGGCTTCCTATCAGAAAAATTGCTTGATTTGAAAAATTTTACCCCTGATTTGTTGCAAATCAGGGGTTTTTCTACAGGCTGGACAGCCGCATTCAGCGGCTGTTTTTTTCGTAGAGTATTCTACTTGACGATACACAAAATTGCTAATTTCATTTATAATTATACCATGGTGTTGCTGTATTTGTCAAGAGGCAAAAGAGAAAAACTTAGATTTTTGGTTAAAAAGCCAATTTTTTGTCAAACGCCATCTGTAGAAAGCAGAGAGCTAAATTTGTTTTTTCAACTTTCGCCGTCAAAATTATAGTCAACACAATATCAATTGAAAGGGATGTTGTTATGGCACGAAAAGGAGAAAACATTTATAAGAGAAAGGATGGACGATGGGAAGGGCGCTATATCAAATCGTATAACATTGACGGCAAAGCAAAGTATAGTTACGTTTATGCTAAGACATACAGTAATGTAAAGAAAAAATTGTTAACAGCAAAGATAAATGATAATCAGAATACCAATAAAAGCAGTAAGCCGGACAAACTGTTTAAAATTTGGTGCTTTGAATGGGTGGAGGATAAAAAGCAATATGTAAAAGCATCAACTTTTATAAGATATAAGAATTTGCTTGAAAATCATATCATACCTACATTTGGGGATATCGATATTTCTTTTATCAGTACAACAAATATAAGACAATTCATCCAAGAAAGGCTTGCCACGGGAAAGTTGAATGGCAGCGGTGGATTGTCGCCAAAGTCTGTCACCGATATTTTAGCTATAATTAAAGAAGTATTCCGCTTTGCCCAAAATTCAGGAGCTCAAACATTTTGCGACTTTAGTCAAATTTCGGTAAAAAAGATAATTCATAAAACTCGTGTCCTCAGTCGTCTTGAAGAGCAAAGACTTATTTCGGTACTGACAAATAATATGGATCGTTATAAGTTGGGTATATATATATCCCTTTTTACAGGGCTGCGTATCGGAGAGCTTTGTGCTTTACGGTGGGAAAACATCTCTTTCGAGGAAAAATCGATAAAAGTAGCACATACTATGCAAAGACTTCAAAACGATAATTCACAAGCAGCCGTAAAGACGAGAATTATTATCACCGAACCAAAAAGCTGCTCATCTGTTAGAGTTATACCGCTGCCAGATTTTTTATTGGATATTCTTCGGCCTTTCACATCGGCTCCTAATTCGTTTTTATTATCAGCAAAGTGCAAAGAATATGTAGAACCTCGGACGATGCAAAATCGTTTTAAAAAATATCTGAAAGAGGCCGGGATAAGCGAGGCGAACTTCCATTCACTGCGTCATACATTCGCTACTAGATGTATTGAACTTGGATTTGATGTTAAAGCATTGAGCGAGATACTCGGTCATTCAAGTGTTCAAATCACATTAGATAGATATGTACATTCTTCCATGGAACAAAAAATGATACATATGAAAAAATTAAGCGATATTTTAATTTAAAATTTTCCGTCAAAATTATTGTCGTCAAGCAGATATTTTTTTGATTTCTCCGAGAAAAACCCGCTTTTGTCGTCAAGTAGAATACTCTACGAATATTACTTCGGACATTAGTGTTCTATAAAATGCTGATAAAAATGACCATCGGCAGACAAATATACAAGAGGTCGACGGCTCGCAATAAAATTGTTTGAAATCTTTTTGTTTAGAATTTAAATGCGTTAATTCTATTCAAGAAGAATTTTGTGTATCTTGATAAAATTATTATGTTATAGAAACTAAACACAAAATAGAAGCTTTAACTCGTATCTTGCGTTTATTTTGTTTTTAAAGCCAATTGCAAAGAAATTTAATGGCATTTCCAATTAAATTAAAAACTGCAAATTACAGAGTCATATGCAAAAGATCAGAAAGTAGGAATTATGAGGTTTAGTTTGTTAAAAAATGATAAAAGCACATATAAAGACGAACTAATTCTTGCACTTATCGTGGTTGTGTGTTTAGGCGTGGGTGTATTGCTTACGGTCACCGCGCCTTCATTTTGGATAATAAAGTCATCAATGACAAAATTATTCGGCGTTTTTGTGATTATATTAGGAATTATGTTCTTTATAAGCTTGATATGGCGTCTGTTTTCAAATGATCGCAAGCATTAATGCTTTGACCGCTTTAATAGACGAATAAAAGGTCAAAAGAAAGAGGTTAAAAATGGAGTTTATGGGATTATTTTCGGAAGAGGTAGAAGACAGCCGAAAGAAAAACGGCGATAACACCTTAACGCAAATTCCTCCGGATCCGTTGTGGAAAAAAATTCTTGAAGGCTTTAAGGATCCAATGATAATGATATTGTTGGTCGCTTTAGTCGTGCAAGTTGTTTTGTTTTTCCTGCATCAAGCGGAGTGGTTTGAGCCAGTAGGAATTTTGGTCGCGATTTTAATCGCAAACGGCGTTGCCTCATTCAGCGAAAATAAGCAGGAGGGTAAAGCGTCTGCACTAAAAGCCGAAGAGGAATCAAAAGAAACCGCAAAAGTCATTCGTGACGGCAAGCTAGAAGAAATTCACGTCAGTGAGGTTGTTGTCGGGGATATTGTATTTATTCAAGCCGGTGACAAAATTCCGGCAGACGGTGAAATCGTCGGAGGAAAAATTAAAGTTGACCAGGCCGCTCTAAATGGTGAAACAGAAGAGGCGACTAAAATTCCTATGCCAAGCGGCGAAAGTTATGACACAAAAGATCTTTTAAATAAATATTATGCTTATCGCGGCACAGTTGTGTGCGGTGGCGAGGCGTATATGCAAATCAAGGTAGTCGGAGACAAAACTTTGTTTGGAGAATTAGCGCTTGAGGTTCAAGAAGAGACCCGCGAAACTCCGCTACAGGTAAAGCTTGGCAAGCTGGCAAAGCAAATCTCCACTTTCGGCTATATTGGTGCGATTTGTATTGTTGCAGGCATTCTTGCCAAAACGCTGCTTACAGGCAATATTCCCTCCGATATTTACGAATGGATCCGTCTGATTATGGATGCTGTCACGGTTGCGGTCACTATTATCGTGTGCGCCGTTCCCGAGGGTTTGCCGATGCTGACGTCTATTCTGCTGTCTTTCCAGAGCCTAAAAATGGCTAAAGATAATGTCTTGGTCAGAAAAATCAACGGTTTGGAAACGGCGGGAAGTCTAAGTATTCTATTCAGCGATAAAACAGGAACAATCACCGAGGGTCGTCTTTCGGTTGTAGAAATGGCAATCGGTAATGTTAAAGTCTATGACGACTTAAAAAAGATGTCAGCTCCCTTATCTATGGATGTTATTGCGGGTATCGGAATTAACAACAGCGCTATGGCAAGTAGCGGCAGCATTATTGGCGGCAACAGCACAGACCGAGCTTTAATGTCTTTTTTGGTCGAATCCGATGTTGCTAATGACCTTGGCAGAGAGGATGTCAAAAACTTCAACGCTTTTGATTCAAACAAAAAAAGTTCCAGCGTAACTATAACCCGCGGTGGAAAAAGCGTTACATATATTAAGGGCGCACCCGAAAAGATTATCGAAAAATGTACTCATTACTTAGATGAGGACGGAAAAGTAAAAGAGCTAGTTGAAAAAAACTATTTGACCACTTACATAAACACTCAAGCCGGTCGCTCTATGAGATTGCTGGCAGTTGCAAAAGTCGATGGCGAGAATGGTGATGAAGACCTGACGTTTATTTGTGTAGTCAGCATTAGAGATAATGTCCGCAAAGAGGCTGTTGAGGCGATTAAAGAAGTGCAAAACGCAGGCATTCAAGTTGTCATGGTTACCGGCGACCGCAAAGAAACCGCTGCGGCTATAGCAAAAGAAGCGGAACTTCTTACCTGTAGTGAAGATGTTGTTTTGACGTCCGCCGAGCTTGCAGAAAAAACAGATGAAGAGTTGAAAGAAATTCTACCTCACCTGCGTGTTGTTTCTCGTGCTTTGCCTACAGATAAGAGTCGCTTGGTTAGAGTCGCTCAAGAGCTTAACCTTGTTGTCGGCATGACCGGGGATGGTGTTAATGATTCTCCCGCTCTAAAGAAAGCCGATGTCGGATTTGCTATGGGTAGCGGAACAGAGGTTGCTAAAGAGGCGGGCGATATCACCATTCTTGATGATAACTTCTCTTCTATAGAAAAAGCTATTCTTTACGGCAGAACGATGTTTAAGAGTATAAGAAAGTTTTTGATTTTCCAGCTTACGGTAAATGTCGCAGCCGTTCTGACTTGCTTTATCGGACCGTTATTCGGCGAAAACGTCATTATGACCGTTATTCAGCTCTTGCTTGTTAATTTGGCAATGGACACTCTGGCTGCCATTGCATTTGGCAGTGAGCCGGCGTTGAAAGAATATATGAAGGACAAGCCTATTCCGCGTTCTGCAAGCATAATAAGCAAAGAAATGCTTGCAGAAATAATTATCGGTGCCCTGTATATAACTTTCATTTGCCTAAGTATTCTCTTTGTCCCCGCGATACGTAATCTCTTTGGAGATGTTGATGTAACATATTTGAAGTCTGCGATATTTGCGACTTTTATGATGGCGATTACATTTAACGGTTTCAACGCAAGGACTAACCACATCAATGTGTTTGAGGGAATTGGGAGGAACAAAAGCTTTCTGCTTGTTATGTTCTCGATAATTGTTCTTCAATTTGTCTTTGTAACATTTGGCGGAAGTGTCTTAAGCGTAGAGGCGCTCAGCCCGATGTCGTGGCTGATCTGTGTTGTAATGGCATTGCTTGTCATCCCTATTGATATGATACGCAAGTTTATTACAAATCAATTAAAGAAATAAAAATGACAATGCAAATTAATCTCCAAAATGCGAAACAGCGAGCCGGATAAAATGTATCACAGCTTAATTCGGCGTGGAAATTTGTTGTTTGGCACAGGATTAAAATCGGTAATTATTATGGCATAAGCCAATAAATTATAAGGAGGAAAATATGGCTATTAATCTTCAAAAGGGTCAAAAAATTGACCTTACTAAAAACGGAGGTGCTGGTCTCAGATCGGTTATGGTAGGATTGGGATGGGATGAGGCACCCCGCAGAGGTGGTCTGTTTAGCCAGCCGCAGCCTATCGACTGTGATGCGTCAGCAATTCTTTGCGGAGCAAACGGAAAAATTGTAAACAATCACGATATTAAAGAATCTGTTGTTTATTTTGGCAATCTCCGCCATCCAAGCGGCGCTATTCAGCACATGGGTGATAACCTTACCGGTGCGGGAGACGGCGACGACGAGCAAATAATGGTTAACCTTCCTGCTGTTCCTTCATATGTCGAAAAAATCGTGTTTGTGGTAAACATTTATGATGCATCCGTTCGCAGACAGCATTTCGGAATGATTAGAAACGCGTTTATCAGACTGGTTGACATGGATTCTCGCTCTGAGATTTGCAGATTTAACCTTTCGGAGAATTACAACAACATGTCGGGACTTGTAGTAGGTGAGATTTACAGACGCAACGGCGAGTGGAAATTTAACGCTATCGGTCAGCCGGTTCAGGAGGCAAGCCGTCTTGAGAACCTTATAAATCTTTACATTTAAATTTATTTATATAGGAGGAAATAAAATGGCTATTAATCTTCAAAAGGGTCAGAGAGTGTCTTTGGACAACTCAATGAAACTTGCGCTTGTAGGTCTTGGTTGGGATACTAACCGCTATGACGGCGGATCGGATTTTGACCTTGACGCGTCAGCTTTTCTTCTCGGTGAAAACGGAAAGCTGATAAAGGACGAGGACTTTGTTTTCTATAATAATCTCAACGCCCGCAATGGCGCCGTTGTTCATACCGGGGATAACCTTACCGGTGACGGAGACGGAGACGACGAGGTCATCATGATCGACTTTACAAAGATTCCCGACGAGATCAAGAAAATCGCTATATGCGTTACAATTCATGATGCTGAGGCTCGCAGACAGAACTTTGGTCAGGTTTCTAACGCTTATATTCGTATTGCAAAGCTTGCCGATGAATTTGATACTGTTGGTGAACCGATTCTCAAGTTTGACCTTGAAGAAGAATTTTCTATCGAAACGGCTCTTGTTGTCGCAGAGATCTACTACAAGAATGGCGAATGGAAGTTCAACGCTGTAGCCGCAGGCTATCAGGGCGGCCTTGAGGCAATTTGCCGCTCATTTGGCGCAAATGTATAAAAGCTGAATAACAATATTATGCAATCGTGTATTTCCTCAAAGGATACACCTAATCGTGTAATAAAAAAGGAGATAATCATGAAAGAATTCCAAAAGGGCCAGAGAATAAGAACGGCCTCCGGCGGAGAACTTGAGATAATTCAAAAGCTCGGCGAGGGTGGCCAGGGCATAGTCTACAAAGCAAACTATAACGGCAGGCAACTTGCCCTTAAGTGGTACTTTGGGAACAAATTAAGAGATCCGGACAAATTTTATAGGAATATCCAAAACAATATCAAGCAAGGAGCACCAACCGGAGCGTTTCTTTGGCCCTTAGAGATCACAGAGTACTATGATGGCAGTTTTGGATACCTTATGGAGCTGAGACCGAGCGATTACAAGGATTTCTCGCTGTTTTTACTCGCAAAAGCCCGCTTTGCAAATATTGATGCGATAATTAACGCAGCGCTGTGTATAACAAACGGCTTTAGAGAGTTGCATAACAAAGGTTACAGCTATCAAGATTTAAATGACGGCAATTTTTTTGTCAATCCACAAACCGGTGATGTTCTTATATGCGATAACGATAATGTTGCACCGTATGGAGAAAATCTGGGTATTGCAGGTAAGTGCAGATATATGGCTCCCGAAGTTGTTATGGGTAAGAAAAGGCCTGACAGCCATACCGACAGGTTCTCGTTAGCCGTTGTACTATATATGCTTTTATTCCTTAATCACCCGTTGGAGGGTAAAAGGACTATGTGTCCGTGTTTAACGGAAGAGCTTGAACGTAAGTTTTATGGCAGTGATCCTGTTTTTGTTTGGGATGAGGCAAACGACAGCAACAGACCTATTCGCGGCGTGCATACAAACGAAATCAAATTGTGGCCGGTATATCCGGAATTTGTTCGCAAGACTTTCCAAAAAGCCTTTAGTCGTGAGGTTATGGTCGGAGATGATACCACGCATCGCGTCATAGAAAAAGAATGGCAAGAGGTATTTACTTCACTTAGAGATGTTACGATTAAATGCTCGTGTGGAGAAGAAACCTTTATCGACCCCGCAAAGGAATCTTCAAGATGTATTAATTGCGGCAAGGAAATTGGTAAGCCTCTGATGTTAAAAGTCAAAAAATACAATGTGGCTTTGACGCCGGGAGCAAAAATTCATGCATGCCATGTCGTATATGACAGCGATGATTTTAAGGCAGTAAAGGGCGAAGTGATCTCAAGCAGAAACGATCCTTCACTGTTAGGATTAAAAAATTGTTCAGGTGCAACTTGGGAAGCTGTATTGCCCAATGGTACCACAAAAGGATATATAGACGGTCAGGTTATTAAACTTGGTAAAGGAATGAAAATCAATTTTGGCAACGGAAATATTGCCGAAGTAAGGTAAGGAGAAAAAATCATGGGATTATATGACGAAGTAGTAGAAGTACCAAGACGAACAATGGTTCTTTTCTTTGTAGTGGACTGTTCGGGAAGTATGAGCGGCGCTAAAATCGGCACCGTAAATTCCGCAATAGAGGAAATTGTTCCGGAACTCAAGGAAATTTCCGAAACAAACGCAGACGCGCAAATCAAGATAGCAACGCTGGCCTTTTCGACTGGTGCACGTTGGGTAGACAGCGCTCCAATAGCAGCGGAGAACTTTCGGTGGAACTATCTCGACGCAAATGGCGTGACCGATTTGGGCGAGGCGTGTATGCAGCTAAATGAAAAGCTTTCACGTAATGCATTTATGAGTGATGTGACCGGATCGTTTGCTCCCGCAATTTTCCTTATGTCCGATGGCGAGCCGACAGATAATTACAAACATGGCTTAGAAAAGCTTAAGCAAAACAACTGGTTCAAAAAAGCGATTAAGGTTGCCTTAGCTATCGGCGAAGATGCAAATAAGACGGTTCTTGCCGATTTTACCGGTAATATTGAGGCGGTAATTACAGCACATAAGCCCGAGGCATTAAAGAAGTGGATTCAATTCGTCAGCGTTCGCGCGTCCGAAATAGGGAGCAAAAGCTCAAATGCAAGCGGCAGCGGCACTGGCGAGGCAACTTCCTCTTCCGGTGACTCGGCGGAAGTCGAAAGCAAGCAAGATGAGTTTGTTAGGGAAATTCAGGCACAAGCAGCGGATGCAGCAGATTGGGACTCTTTTGATGATGACGGTATCCAGTGGTAAGAAGGAGGTGCATATAAATGCATACAAAATCCTTCAATATTTCCGTACAGGGCGCAAGTCATATCAAGAAAAATAAAGAATGCCAAGACGCATCTGCAAGCTATTTCGATGATGCTGCTGCTATAGCGATCGTTTGTGATGGGCACGGAGGTAGTGATTATGTTCGAAGTGCTACAGGATCAAGCTTAGCGACCGACATAGCCGAGCGCAACATCAAAGATTTTATTGCAAGCGTTGATAAGAATGAGTTAAAACGCCATTCCGATGCTTTGATTGCAAAGCTCGAAAGCAGTATTATCGGAAATTGGAATGAGGCCATATACGATCATTATAAGCAAAATCCGTTTACCGAGGAAGAAATTGCGGTCCTTTCCGGCAAAGCACAGAAAAAATATTTGCAGGACGGGATAATTGAAAGCGCATACGGAACTACTCTGATAGCGGTTGCCGTTACCCATGATTACTGGTTTGGAATTCATATCGGAGACGGAAAATGTGTTGCAATCAGCCCGGACGGACGTTTTTTGCAGCCTATTCCTTGGGATGATAAGTGCTTTCTCAATTCGACAACATCGATATGTGATTCCAGCGCGTTGGAAAATTTCAGACATTTTTATTCCGAAAAGCTGCCGATAGCGGTGTTTGTAGGTTCTGACGGCGTCGACGACTGTTTTAAGAATGAGCAGCAGCTATACAGCTTGTATAAAACGGTTTTATATTCTTTTTCGACAAGTGAGTTTGACTCAGCGTTATCTGATCTTAATGACTATTTGCCGCGATTGTCCGCAAAAGGGAGCGGAGATGATGTTTCCATTGCGGCGGTTCTTGATATGGATCTTATCGGCGAAATAGAAGCTGTTAAGGAATTTGACAAGGAAAAAGAAAAGGCTCGCATTGAAGAAAACGCAAGGATAGAGGCCGAAAAGGCCGAGGCAGAAAGAAAACGTGTAGAAGAAGAACGCGCTAAATCGGCTGAATCTAAAGTCAAAAGACAAGCCGAGCACTCCCGTGCAAAGCCCTCCGAGCCTACCGCTGTACCGAAGCCTGCTAAATTTTGCAGAAATTGTGGTGCAAAGCTGATATCCAACGCCAAATTTTGCACCGAGTGCGGAGCAAAAATCGGGTCATTGTATGCACAATCCGCCGCACCTGATACTCCTGACTCCGTAACAACCGTAAATATCGTTAAGTCTAACAACGAGTCAAATAATATCGCCTGTGAAACGCATATAAACGAAATAAACAATTCGGTTAAAGAAAACGAGGATCCGACAGATAATTTGTCAAAAACAAATGTACCTGCTGTCGAGGTTGATGCTGTCAATGCAAGCACGCAAGAAACACAAACTGCATCCGAGGAAAATATCGAGATATCAACAGAGCCTGCATTGAATGAAAACGCGAATTTGGGTGAGAACTAATATTATATCTCTCAGCTTATAAAAACGGGCCTAACGCTTGACACGAAAAACAACAATAGGAAGCCATACATACTGATACCATTTTTTGAGATATAAAAAAATCAAAGCAGGGGCATACATACATAACGCTTTATTTTGCTTAAGTATGCATGCCTCCTTTGACGTTTATAAAAAATAACGGCATATTTTATTTTAGAAGTTAGATTTTGGTTTACTTGTTTTGATTCGGAGTGAGTAGAACGCGATTTTTGTCTAAAGCAAGCGGCGAACAACCGCAAAAATTGGTTTTGTAATGGTAGGGTTTCAAAAAAAATGAAAGCAAATAACGCGCAATTTATTGATGCACTTAAACAGATGTTCGACACCTATGGGAAGGATTTGATTAGTGACTTATCGCGTATAAATGCACTACTTATGGATTTGGCTCCGAATAACAGCAAAGAGCGCAAGCTTATTTGCTCGGTTTTGCGTGAAGGCGTTGGTTCGGAACTGTTAAAGGTTATTGACAAATCAAGCGATGAGCAAAATCAATGCATAAAAAAGTGCATAATTCGAATTAAAAATGACACTTGGATCTCGGAAGAGGTAGCTAAGTTTGCTGTTCAAATTATAGCGAACTCTATAGGCATTTCGTGTGAGATTGAATTACCAAACGGCGAAAAGAATAACTCACCTACCAGATATGAAAATAAAGCCTTATTAAAAGGTATGTTTGCCGGAGATTTGCGAAATTTAAGCTCAATTCTGATGAATTATACTGAGATAGGATACAAAGCATTTGCGGCAAACACAATTATTAAAGAGGTGATTATCCCAGACAGCATAAAGAGCATTAAGTCGAGGGCTTTTCAGAACTGTATCAATTTAGAAAAGGTTCAGCTGCCGGCAACTTTAGATAATATAGGCAGCCTTGTCTTTTGCGGATGCAGCGCTCTTAAAAGCATTACCATAAACCAAAGCAAAAAATTTGCGGTCATTAACGGAATGCTTATAAATAAGGAAAGTAAATCACTGATTCGTTCTCAAAACGAAGAGAGTAAAAACGATTGTCTAGTCCCTGCGGAGATAATGACGATTGAGCCTTACGCTTTTGACCGAAGTCACTTTCGATGTATCAAAATTCCCAAAAGCACGAACAGCATTGAATATGATTCATTCACATATTGCATGGGGTTGGAAAAATTTGATGTTGATCCGCACAATATGTCATTTACTTCCGTTGATGGAGTATTGTACAGCAAAGACAGAAAACAGCTGCTGCGTTATCCTTCCGGAAATAAAAAGTGCAATTATATTATTGAGGATGAAGTTGAAGTAATAGCCGGCTCCGCCTTTTCGGGAGCGGCGTATTTAGAAACTATTACATTCACAAGCAATTTGAAAATAGTTGGTGCAAAGGCATTTGAAAACTGTATGAAAATTGAATCTCTTTTGCTGCCTGCAAGTGTGGAGGATATCGGAGAAAGAGCGTTTCAGTTTTGCGATAAATTGGTAAATGTTATGCTGCCAAGAAGTATAAAAGAAATCGGCGATTTTGCATTTCATGGGTGTGTATCGATAAAAACTCTAAGCATACCGCAAAATGTACATCGCATTGGGCATGCGGCGTTTAAAGGCTGCACAAGCCTTCAAAAAGTTGTTGTTCAAAATAATGTGGATTACATTGGTGATGGAGCCTTTGACGAATGTAGTCATAACTTAGAAGTTTGCATTAGAAATAATGAATATGTTGAAACTTATTGCAGGGCGCGCCAAATAAAAATCAGCAAAATATAATCGAGGGGTTTACTGATGACTATTCAAGAGCAGTTAAAAGTTATAAATGAAACTTTTGAAAAATTGCATAAGAATTTTGCGCAATTAGATTATGAAAAATCGGCTCTTGATAGAAAATATGCTGCCATTGCAAATTCCGTTAAAAAAAAGTATGCAGATGAACAGCGCGCCTTGATTAATACAAAAGACGATGTGCTTAAATTTTATAGAATCGCAAAGGAGAACTCTCGAAAAGAATTAATTATAGGGTCAAGCAATAAGCAAAAGCCCGATTTAGCTAAGTTAAATTCGCTGATAAATAAAATTAACGAATATAACCGAGACGACTATACCGCTGGACAGATAATAGATTTGACGAGCTCGTACGTTTCGTATATCGAAGAGCAGCTAAGAAGTGTTTCAACAAGAGAAAATAACGAATTAAAATCCAACGAAAAAGCCAAAGAGAACGAAAAAGCTGCCTTGCTCGCTAAGAAAAAGCAAATATTAATATCCTGCGAGAATTATCTCAGAGGGAAAGATGTTCAAGACCTATTTCGCCTATTGGAAACAATTCATGCGGATTATGAGATAAATAACGATTATTTTTCCCGCTGGGGAAGTTCGCAGATAAAACGTAAGAGAATGATGCTGATCGGCTTTCAGCAGTTTAAGGTTGATGTGCCACAAATGCTGTCCGGAGCCTTAAAGTCCAGCTTAATGCATCATTTTGACGAGAATACAAAAACGGTAAATTGTCCGCAGGGATTTACAACGGATACTCATGAAAAAATCTTTGTAGAATATACGGACATGAATGAAGAAGTCTTAAAGAAAGGTATCCAAGCCCTGATCCTTAACTATTTAAGATATTTTAAGGCGTCCGAATACAGGGTATCCTTGTTTGATTATATCCATTATAATGCGGATATTTTGGGATCATTAGCTGCTCTTTCAACAGGAAAAAACGGCATAATCGACACGGTTGCCGATAACGAAAACGGCATTAAGAAAAGCATAAGCATTCTTTCCGACAAGTACCGTAAAGTTGAAAGCAGATTGGGCATTCGATCCGTATACGAATACAATAAGAGTGTTCAGCCGGAGGAAAGAATTACTTTGCGAATTTTAATTATCAATAAAAATGAGCAGTCTTTCCATAGTCCCGACAAGGAAGATATGTCCTATTTAGTTAATAATTCGCAAAAATTCGGCTTAACGGTAATTCAGCTTACAAAGAGCAAGGACGGCGGCAGCATGGGCAAAGACAGAGAAAGGAATTGCTCTTCCAACGATAAGGATCGTATCCGAATTATTAGTGATACTAAAGGCTTATTTTATGTCGAAAACGGCAATGAATGGCTACCGTTTGAATGGCTGGTGCCATCAGCGACGGTGCCGCAATCTTTTATAGATAAAGTATCCAATGCTGCAAAGCCGATCGAAAAAGGGACAAAGTACTTCAACAGATACGCAATGAAAGTACCCACTCGATCAGATAAAAAGCGCAAGCCTATTGTTGTTCCTTTTGCTATAGACGATAACGACAAGGTTATAAGCTGCGAGTTTGAAAATGAGACTTTCGCGGCATACATAATGGGAGCATCACGATCCGGAAAGTCCACTTTATTGCATACTATTATTGCCGGAATTTTGATGAACTATCACCCCGATGAGGTCGAATTATGGCTTTTGGATTTTAAGATGCTTGAGTTTAAAAGGTATGTGGATTGCAGGCCGCCTCATGTAAAATATCTTTTG
Organism: uncultured Clostridia bacterium; assembly: GCA_947627075.1. Lineage (GTDB taxonomy): Bacteria > Bacillota > Clostridia > Christensenellales > Pumilibacteraceae > CAG-552. Next base: position 3,012 of record CANQUR010000016.1, on the reverse strand, counting down.
CTGGAAAAGTCCGAAGACCTTGTTTTTGACATAATAGATCAGCTTACGGATCTGCTCAATAAAAGGCAGTACTTGTTTTCACAAAACCATTGGTCAAAGCTTACGGAAGTGCCGCTTGAGCAAAATATACCCGCTATATTCATTATCGTTGACGAATTTGCTCAAATGTCACAAATTATAAGTGAGACAAAAGGATCGGGGACTGATAACGATTATGCTTTAAAACTCGAAAATCTTTTAGCGAAAGGTGCCGCTCTCGGCATAAAGTTTATTTTTGCCAGTCAGACTTACACAACGGGAATAAGCGGTCTGACGGAAACGGCATGTAAACAGATACAAATGCGATTTGCTTTAAAAAACACTACCGATGAAATCAAGCAGACGCTGACACTTACCTCCGAAGAAATGACGCCGGAGTTAAGCCGCTCTATCGCCTCTTTGCCCCCGTATGAAACATTATTCAAATGGCGAAATGAAGACGGTGAAGTTATGGTCGGAAAATTCCGCAATATGTACACAGAAAACCGAGAAATTGAGACCCTGATCCAAACAATCAATGCCGCAATAAAGCCTGTCGCCGATAGCATAAATAGAGATAACGGCATATATACCGACAAACACCCGGTGCTAATAGACGGCAATCAGCCAAAACCGTTTGTAAGTCAAATTCAATATTATAAGCGGTTTGAGGCATCCGCCGATCCAGATGATTATGATGATACGGATGTATTTATTTACCCCGGCGTTCCATGTAGCTTTAATTTGGCAAGACCGTTTGTATTATGCAATGCAACCGCTGAGAATATATTACTCGCAGGAGGACAGAGAGATGAAAAAGTCAATGTACTTCTATCGATCATTACCAGTTACAAAAGGTCGGGTAATCCGATAGAAATATGGGCACATAACAGATCGCAAATTTTTCGCAAATACAAAGACTCAGTTTTTGCAAAAGCAAATAAGGCGACTGATTTGGCTGATATTTGTTCCGGTATTTCGGCTATTAAAGAAGATATTCAATCAAGAAATGTAAAACCTGCTTTAATTATATGTTTAGGGTATGAATTATTAGCCGGTGATTTGGAAATTATGGGCGAAGATGCCGAGTTATATGAACTGCCCTCCAATAACGCTCCTATGGATAGCAGCGGGTTTCCTGATATGAATGAGATAGTGGAAAAAATTAACGCATGTTCCGATCCGGAAGAAAAGCGAAGAATTATAGCAGAATATAATCGGCAAAAGGAAGAATACAACGCCAAGCAGACAACGAATGCCAGTGACGGTACTTCTCGGCAGCCGACAATATTCGATGCAAGGTCGGATTTGGAATGGATCATAAAGAGAGCGTCGAGTTATGGATTGCATTTCTTGTTTTGCTTTGACCAGGGTCAGGATTTCATTAATATTAGGATGGATGAACATTATTTTAAACATAAGATTTTGTTCTCAATGTCCAGAGATGAGTCCTTGTCAATAATGAGCGGAAGAAAAGCAAGCGAAGTCGGCGACGGGGTTTGTCTGTATACCAACGGTAAAGACTGCTATACGATGAGGCCGCATATTTACCGCGGCGTACCGTGCAACGGCTGGATCGTGGATGATAAGGGCAAGGTAGTTAGGCGAACTTGACGGTAGGAGCGGTTAAATTATGGCTAAATATGCAATAAGCAAAGAAGGCGCCGAGGCAATGTCCGCGTTGGCTAAAGGATTGCTGATAAACGCCAATGATATAATCAATACATCTCAAGTATTAAATCAAAAGATAGCTGTGCTGAATGACGGGCTCGGTACTTATGCAAATGAGATCAATGAGCTTATAAACAGAAACCTGAGCACCTTACAGAAAAACCGCGCCGACATCATAGGACTTGCCAATAAGATAAAAACAAAAGCAAACGAAATATCGGAACTTGTAAATATGGGGCTAACCGATAAGCAAACCGGTACAAATACATCGCCGTCCGGTCAAAATAACGCGGCTATAGATTCACTCGCTCCCAACAGGAGTACTCCGCGCAATTTGACGATATCTCGATATGGCTTTGTGCAGGATGACGATGGAAATTTGGTATACGATTCTCCCATTGAAACAAATGACTATCTGTACACAAGTCAAGGCAGTGCCGATCAAAATTATCAAGGGACTTGCGGATTATGTTCGTGCGTAAATATTCTACGGCTCGCGGGCGTTTATATCTCTGAAAAGGACTTGATTGATTATGCGTCGAATACGAATGGGTCTTTTTTCGGTAAGCTGTGTTCAACCGGATATTCACAATCGGATATGAATGGAAGAACCAACCCAAACGAGAGGCAAATGATTCTTGAGCATTACGGGATTGACAGCGGAATAATTCCCCTAAAGAAAGGGGCTGACGGCTATATTGATCATAACGCCATCATGCAGATAGCCGACGGCGTGTCCTCGGGAAAAGGAGTTATTATATCCGTGCATGCAGATATGCTTTGGTATGACGCGCAAAATGGTGTTGATGATGCTCATGCGGTAACCGTGACCAGCGTAAAGAAAAATAATAAAGGAGAAATACTGGGCTTTTATATCTGTGATTCCAACAAAGGCGGGACAACTTACTATACCGCTGATAAGATTAGGCGCTGTTTGACCGGAAATCCGATGAATATTACTTATTCTATAATTAGGTGAGGAGGACAAGATAATGCTTTTGCAAGAAATCAAGGATACATTATTACAGACCGAATTCGGAGAATTTCTCAGAGAAGGAATGGGTTGCTCTGAACCTTTGCCTATTCCGACGCCTAACGGTATCCTTGACAATTGCTTTTTATATATGTATGACAACGAAAACAATGTGTATTCGGCACCTGTAGCAAGGGTTGGTTTTTTTGCGGATAAAAAAGAAATGGCATATTTTATCTCATGCTACGAAACACCGTTCAGCATAAAGCCTGAGCAAATATTTGAAGGTTCAAAAACAAAAGACGACCGCTTGAGCAAATATCCTCATTATGAGGAACTTTACAATAACG
>CANQUR010000015.1 GCA_947627075.1 uncultured Clostridia bacterium | reverse complement strand
CGCGGAGGCTTATCTCGGCGAAAAAGTTACCGAAGCGGTGATCACCGTTCCCGCATACTTTACCGACTCGCAACGTCAGGCGACAAAGGACGCGGGCAAAATTGCCGGTTTGGACGTAAAGAGAATAATCAACGAACCGACGGCGGCGGCGCTCGCATACGGCTTGGATAAGGGACAAAATGCAAATCAAAAGGTTTTCATTTATGACCTCGGCGGCGGCACGTTCGATATTTCGGTGCTCGAAATAGGCGACGGCGTATTCGAAGTTCTGGCAACGGCGGGCGATAACCGTCTTGGCGGCGACGACTTCGATCAAAAGATAATGGATTATCTTATCGAGCAGTTCAAAAAGGATAACGGAGTGGATTTAAGCAAGGATAGAATGGCTATGCAAAGGCTTAAAGATGTTTCCGAAAAGGCAAAGATAGAACTCTCTTCGCTCCAAAAGACTACCATAAGCCTTCCGTTTATCGCCAATTCGCCCAACGGTCCGCTTCACCTCGAATACGAAATGACGAGAGGAAAATTCGATTCGCTCACTTCTTCTCTTGTGGAAAAGACTATCAAGCTTTGCGAGCGCGCAATGAGCGACGCAAAACTTACGACGAACGATATAGGCAAAGTTATATTGGTAGGCGGCTCGACGCGTATCCCCGCCGTTGTGGACGCAGTTCGTAAAGTGTCCGGCAAGGAGCCGTTCAAGGGCATCAACCCCGACGAGTGCGTTGCGGTAGGCGCGGCTATACAGGCAGGCGTGCTTGCGGGTGAAGTTAAGGACGTATTGCTTCTCGACGTAACTCCGCTTTCACTCGGTATCGAAACGCTGGGCGGCATATTCACCAAACTCATCGAGCGCAACACGACCATTCCCACAAAGAAATCGCAGATATTCTCGACTGCCGCAAACAACCAACCCAGCGTGGATATTCACGTATTGCAAGGCGAACGTGAGATCGCGTCCGCAAACAAGACGCTTGCTCGCTTCGAGCTCACCGGTATCCCGCCTGCTCCGAGAGGAGTTCCGCAGATCGAAGTCACATTCGACATCGATGCGAACGGTATAGTTCACGTATCGGCAAAGGACCTCGGCACCAACAAGGAACAGCACGTGACCATTACGGCTTCGAGCAACCTTACCGAGGAGCAAATCAACGACGCCATAAAGGACGCCGAAAAGTTTGCCGAAGAGGACAAGAAGCGTAAGGATCTCGTTGACGCAAAGAACCACGCAGACCTTATGATAGGCTCGATAGAGAAATTGTTGTCCGAAAACGGCGATAAGCTTGACGAAAGCGACAAAGAATCGCTCAACAAGGCTATGGAAGAGCTCAAAGAGGTCGTAAAGGGTGACAATATCGACGAAATTAAGGAAAAGACACAGCAGCTTGAAAAGATCTCGGGCGAAGTAGCCACCAAGCTCTATCAAGCGGCTTCGCAGAACGCTCAATCCCAAGACGAAGTAAAGGTCGAGGACATGGGCGACAATAAATAAAGAATGGATAAAAATTACTACGATATTTTAGGAGTAAGCAAGACCGCTTCTCAAGACGAGATAAAGTCCGCCTACAAAAAGCTGGCGTTCAAGTATCACCCGGACCATAATCCGGGTGATAACGCGGCAGCCGATAAGTTCAAGGAAGTCAACGAGGCGTATCAAACTCTCGGAGATCCCGACAAGAGGGCGGCATACGACAATCCCGCGTCGAGTTTCGGCGGCTTCGGCGGAGGCAGTAGCGGCGGCTTTAACGGCGATTTCGGCGGGTTTAGCGGCTTTGGCGGAATATTCGACAATATTTTCAATTTCTTCGGAGGCGGCAGTGCAAACGCTCATCCGCAAGGTCGCGACGTCGGTATTCGCGTGACGCTTTCTTTCGAGGAAGCGGCTTTCGGCACGCAAAAGGAAGTCAACGTTACGAGGACCGAACCTTGTTCCGCATGCAACGGCACGGGCGCAAAGAACGGCACCGAGTTCACGAAATGCTCGACTTGCAATGGCGCGGGCAAGATCCGTCAGGTTCAAAATACTCCTATAGGTCAAGTGGCAAGCGAACGCGTTTGTCCCAAATGCGGCGGCACGGGCAAAATAATCAAGGAAGCATGTCCGAAGTGTTTCGGGAAGGCATTTTTGCGTGTCAACACCAAGCTTAAGCTCACATTTCCTCCGCTCATGGAGAACGGTCAGACCGTTACCGTGCGCGGCGAGGGCGACAAAGTAAAGGGCGGCACGCCCGGCGATCTCGTTATAGCCGTGTCCGTCACTCCGCATAAGTTGTTCACGCGTAAGGGCGCCGATCTTTATATGACGTATCCCATAACCATGATGCAGGCGCTTCTCGGCGACAAGGTAAAGGTCCCCGCTATAAAGGGCGATCCGCTTGCGGTCACCGTACCCGAGGGTACTCAAAGCGAAACCACCGTAAAAGTGCGTGGCGGCGGCGTTGATACGGGCAAACGCAAGGGCGATATGTACGTAAACCTCGTTGTGGATATTCCGAAAAATCTTACGAGAGAGCAAAAGGCAAAGGCAAAGGAACTTGCCGAGCTATTCAAGGACAGTCAATACGAGTCCGTTAAAAATTTCAATCGAAAATAGTATGAATTATTTGCAAGTTACCGTTATTACGACCACCGAGGCGAGCGACCTTGTAAGCTGTATTCTAATAGACGAGGGTAGCGAGGGAGTGACAATAAAAGATCCGTCCGATATTGCCGAGCTTTTGAGCGGCGGAATAATATGGGACTACATAGACGACAGCTTGTTTGACGGGGACAAAAGAGTGTACGTCAGCGGCTTTTTCGATGAAGAAAAGGATTTGAGCGGCGTGTATTTTGAGCTCGAAAAACTGAAAAAAAATTGCGAATTCGACGTTGGCTCGCTCGAGGTCACGACGTCCGTGCTTCATTCGGAGGATTACGAAAACGTTTGGAAGCAATATTATAAGCCTATCGAAATAGGCAAGGTGGTCATCGTGCCCAAGTGGATAAAACGCGAAAAGGACGAGCACAGCGAAGTGCTTATTGATCCCGGCATGGCGTTCGGAACGGGCAATCACGAAACCACGGCAATGTGTATAAGGCTTTTGAACGACATAGACCTCGACGGCAAAACCGTATGCGATTTGGGGTGCGGAAGCGGCATTTTGGGCATTTCGGCGGTCAAAATGGGCGCATTGTCATGTGTTATGACAGACATAGACAGGCAAGCGGTCGAAGCCGCGAAGGCAAATGTCCAGCTCAACGGAGTGTCGGACAAGGTGAATGTTATGTACGGCGATCTTGTAACAGGAGAACAGAAGTTCGATGTTGTGATCGCAAATATCACGGCGGACGTACTTATAAGGCTGGGCTCTATGGTGGGCGAACTGCTTAACGACGGTGGAACTATCATTTTGAGCGGTATAATAAATGCCCGCGCGGTGGATGTGCTTGAAGCATACAAAAGCTTTACACTCAAAGAAAGGATACAAGACGGAGAATGGCAAGCCTTTGCCTTTATCAAATGAGAAAAATTTTTGTAGATAAAATAGATGAAAGCAATGTCCTTACGGGCGACGATCATGCTCATGTGTCTGTCGTTTTACGCGCGCGCGTCGGCGACAGATTGACGCTTTGCGACGGGGACGGCTATGACTATGATTACGAAATAGTCGGAATAGACCGAAGCTCAACAAGGCTTCGGTTTTTGGATAAAAGAGAATGCGACGCGGAACCGAAAATAAAGGTCGATTTGTTCGTCGCCATGCTGAAAGCGGATAAACTCGAATGGGTAGCGCAAAAGTGTACCGAACTGGGAGTAAATTCCATTCATCCGTTTATGTCCGATCACGTTCAGGTAAAAAAAGAGTCTTTGAGGATAGATCGGCTGAATAAGATATGCAAAGAGGCGGCTCAACAATGCGGCAGAGGAAAGATCCCAACTGTTTTCGAGCCGATAGATTTTGAACAAATGCAGACGCTTGTAAAGTCTTACGATAATGTGTTGTTCCTATATGAAAAGGGCGGGAAAACATTTTCGGAAGGAATAAAGTCCGGCGGCAGTACGGCAATAATAATAGGTAGCGAGGGCGGATTCAGCGATCGCGAAGCGGCGGAATTGATCGCTGCAGGCATTGGTCCCGTTGGTCTTGGAAAGCGTATCTTGCGCGCCGAAACGGCTTGCGTCACGGCTGTAGCGCTTGCCATGTACGAAAATGGAGAGCTGAAATGAAGGCAGTGGTTTTTTCGCTCGGATGCAAGGTCAATGCCTATGAAGGACAGGCAATAATGAACCTTTTGAGTGGCATGGGATACGAAACCTCCGATAAGCCCGAATATGCCGACGTATATATCCTCAATACCTGTTCGGTCACGGCGGAGGCGGATAAAAAATCAAGACAGGCGGTGGAGCGACTTACAAAATTCAATCGCGAAGCTAAAATACTTGTGCTCGGTTGCAGCAGTCAGAATATGCCCGATAGATATTTAGCCAATGAAAAAGTTACGGCTGTGAGCGGTACCGCGGGCAAAATAGAAGCCGTAAAGCGGTTTATGTCAGACATAAATAACGATAAAGATCGCTTTTATGGCGTTGAATTGCCAAAAAAGTACGAGGATAACCTATTTCCGGCAAGTACAAAGACGCGCGGATATATCAAGGTACAGGACGGCTGTAATAACTTTTGCTCATATTGTCGCATACCCTATCTTCGCGGCAGAAGTCGCTCTCGAAGCGTCGACAGCATAGTTAAGGAAGCGATCGAAGTGTCGCGCCATAGTAAGGAGATCATTCTTACGGGCATAAATGTTTCCGATTTTCACACCGACGGCGGCGGACTTGCCGAGCTTGTCTATGCGTTGAAGGATGTGCCCGCACGCAAGAGATTGAGTTCACTCGAATGCGAGGTCATCGACGAAGCGCTTCTTGCGGCAATGAAGAAAAGCGGCTTTTGCGATTATTTTCATCTTTCGCTTCAAAGCGGTTCTACGCAGGTGCTCAAAAGCATGAATCGCCATTATACATCCGAGGAATATTTGCGTAAGACTGAAATGATTTACGAATATTTTCCGTATGCGGCGATCACCACCGATATAATAGCCGGCTTTCCGACAGAAACCGAGGAGGATCATCGCCTTACGATGGAAGCGGCGAAGAAAGCAAAGTTTGCCGCTATCCACGTATTTCCGTATTCGGAACGCGAGGGGACTGCCGCGTTCAAATTTAAGCAAATACCAAAGCGCATAAGGAACGAACGCGCGGCAGAACTCATAGCGCTGGGCGCCGAATTGAAATCCGAATTTATCAAAAAGAATATGGGACGGATCGCCGAGGTCTATGCCGAAACCCAAAAGGACGACATGAGCGAAGGCTTCACGTCCAACTATATAAAAGTATATTCGTCGTTAAGACCGGGCGAAATGGGCAAGGTAAAACTTGCAGAGCCGTATCTTGACGGCATAAAAGGAGAAATATTATGAACGATTGTATTTTTTGTAAGATCCGCGACGGTATTATTCCGTCTCCGAAGCTGTATGAGGACGACGAAGTTTTCGTCATTCGCGACATCGAGCCAAAAGCGAAGTGTCACTATCTTATGATCCCGAAAAAGCATTTCAAACTTCTTTCCGATATGACGCAGGATGACGAGGCAATGCTCGGCAGGGCGCTTGCCAAGATCCCGACTCTCGCACATCAGTTGGGGCTCGACAACGGGTATCGTATCATCATCAATCAAGGCGACGACGGGGGACAGACAGTTTTTCATTTGCATATCCACATTCTTGGTGGCGAAAAACTTCCGCTTTGATACATTAGCCGGGCGAAAATATCCGAGGAGAAATTTTCGTTGTAAATTTTTTGCAAACGACCGCAAAATCGTTTGACAAATCAAAGCCCTTTCTTTATAATACTTAAAGAAATTCAAGCTATTGTAGCAAAGGCGGTGTAAATAGATGTCTTATATCAAGGTTGGCGAAAACGAATCTCTTGACAGCGCGCTCAAACGTTTTAAGAGAAAGTGCCAAAAGGACAACATTATGGGCGACCTTCGTCGTAAGGAATTTTACGAAAAACCGTCCGTAAGAAGAAAGAAGAAGTCCGAACAGGCTCGCAAAAGATCTAAAAACTAAAAAATCACCTCAAAGATCGCTGTCTTTGAGGTTTTTTCATAAATTTCAAAATAAAATCACGCCGAAATTTTATAAATAAGGATAAATATCGTTGACAATATAGGCAAACAATAGTATAATGTGGATATCATAGTAAAAGAGTAGGAATTATGAAGTTTTCCACAAGAGCCAACTATGGACTCAGACTTTGCTTCCTTATCGCGATAGCGGACGAAACCATTTCGCTCACTACGCTCGTAAAGCAAACGGGATTGAGTCAAAAATATCTCGAACAGCTTCTCGGAATGTTAAAAAGGGGAGGCGTCGTGGACAGCACTCGAGGCGCGAGCGGCGGTTATGTGCTTTCAAGACCTGCCGAGGAAATATCTATCAAGGATATTTTGGTGGCGGTGAACGATCATTTCGAATTAGGGTGCGTAAACGGCGAATGTAGCGACGACTATTGCCCAAATCGAAGGATATTCATAAGACTATTCGACGAAATGGATAAGCTTCTCGATTCCCTCACTCTCAAAGATATGATAGACGATTATAAATGTTATTAGAGGTCACTTTATGAAAAGGATTTATTTGGATTATTCGGCGACTACTCCGCTTTCGCCGTCGGTGCTCGAAGCAATGACGCCGTACTTTACCGAGCATTTCGGCAATGCGAACAGTATGCACGCGTTCGGACAAGAGGGCGCGTATGCCGTTGACTCTGCAAGAAGAAAGATTGCCGAACTGTTGGGCGTCAAGCCTACCGAGATATATTTTACCTCGGGCGGCACCGAATCGGACAATTGGGCGCTCAAAGGTTGTGCTTCGGCATACAGCTCGAAAGGAAAGCATATAATCACATCGAAGATCGAACACGCCGCAATAATATCCTCGTGCGCTCAACTCGAACAAGAGGGTTATAAGGTCACATATTTGCCGTGCGACAATAACGGCATCGTCAGACCGGAGTATCTCGAAGAGGTCATCGACGACGAAACCTCTATCGTCAGCGTCATGCTCGCAAACAATGAGATAGGAACGATACAGCCCATAAAGGAGCTTTGCGAAATAGCGCATCGTCACGGAGCGATATTTCATACCGACGCCGTGCAAGCGATAGGCTCTATACCCGTGGACGTGAATGAGCTCGGAGTCGACCTTATGTCGTTTTCCGGTCATAAGTTTTACGGACCAAAGGGCATAGGAGTGCTATATATAAAGAGCGGCGTCAAGCCCGATAAGCTCATAGCGGGCGGACATCAAGAGCGTACCCGTCGAGGCGGAACGACTAACGTGCCCTCGGTAGTGGGCATAAGCAAGGCGCTCGAGGACGCGCTCGCAAATCTCGACAAAAACTATAAGCACATAAAGGAACTTCGCGACTATTTCGTGGCGGGCGTGGAAAAGAACATTCCCCATGTCGTGTATAACGGCGACAGAGAGAGGAGGCTTCCGCAAAACGCAAACTTTGCCTTTGAGTTTATCGAGGGAGAATCGCTGTTGCTTACGCTCGACTTAAACGGCATAGCTTGCTCGTCTGGTTCGGCTTGCTCGTCGGGCTCTCTCGAACCGTCGCACGTTTTGCTTGCAACGGGGCTACCCGTCGAGAAGGCGCACGGTTCTATAAGGTTTTCGTTCGGAAAGGACACGACAAAAGAGGACGTCGATTACGTGCTTGACAGCTTGATAAAGGCGGTAAGCAAGTTACGCAATATGTCGCCGCTATATGCAGAATTTATCGGAGGTAAAAAATAATGTATAACGACAGAGTAGTAAAGGAATTTTCCAATCCGCAAAACGTAGGCGAACTCAAAGACGCCAACGCCGTCGGCACGGTGGGCAACGCCGTTTGCGGCGATATTATGAAAATATTTATGAAGATAAACGAAAACGACGTAATAGAGGACGTCAGCTTTCAGACTTTCGGTTGCGCCGCAGCCATAGCCACGTCGTCGGTAGCCACCACCATGATAAAGGGCAAAACGGTCGAAGAGGCGTTAAAGCTCACAAACAAGCAGGTCATCGACGAACTCGGAGGGCTCCCGCCGCAAAAGCTTCATTGCTCGGTACTTGCCGAGGAAGCGATAAAGGAAGCAATAAACAATTATCTTACCGAATATAAAAACAAAAAGAATAAGGTATAATTGTCAGCTTTTTACAGTCGAGCCTACACATAATTGTTTCGCAATGCGGAATAATAACATAAAAAGGAGGTCATTATGTTAAAAGGCGCTTTTATGTTAGGTGCAGGCTTGGGACTTGTAGGCGGTATGTTTTTGGTAAAAATGTGCCCGAAGGCAGAAAAAATAGTCGACGACATAAAGTCGAAAGCCGAGTCGTCTTTTTCGGGTAGTTGCAATTGCGGTTGCCAAGGCGGCGAAGAGCAACAACAGTAAATCCATAAAAACTTACTTAAAAAGGCAAAAGCCGCTTTTATCAAGGCGGCTTTTGTCGTAAGACCGAGATAAAGGTCGAAACGCGATCTGTCAAAAAAAGTATTTGTCGAAAGAATTTGACACAAAAATGAAATATTTGCAAAAAGCCAAAATCAAGGCTAAAACAATTGTAAAATAGCACATAATATGATATTATCTACTCGAAAAAAATCATAATGGGTATAGGAAATTCAACTATCTGCAAGGAGAAGATATGCTCGAATTAAATCAAATCACAAAGCAATACGTAGTAGGCGATAATACGGTCCATGCCCTTAAAGGCATAGATCTCAAATTCCGAAACAGCGAGTTCGTATCTATTTTGGGTCCGTCCGGTTGCGGAAAGACGACGCTACTTAACATAATAGGCGGTTTGGATCAATACACTTCCGGCGATCTCATTATAGACGGAATATCCACCAAGCAATACGGAGATAGGGATTGGGATACATATCGAAATCATTCCATAGGCTTCGTGTTTCAAAGCTACTATCTTATACCGCACCAAACGGTCTTGCAGAACGTGGAAATGACGCTTACTCTCTCGGGCGTGTCCAAGGCGGAGCGAAGAGAACGCGCGATCGAGGCGTTAAAGGCGGTAGGGCTGGAAGCGCAGATGAATAAACGCCCAAATCAAATGTCGGGCGGACAAATGCAAAGAGTGGCTATCGCTCGTGCGCTCGTCAACAATCCGGATATCATTCTTGCCGACGAGCCCACAGGCGCTCTGGATACCGAAACGAGCATTCAGGTCATGGAGATACTCAAAGAAGTGTCAAAGGACAGACTTGTCCTTATGGTCACGCACAATCCCGACCTTGCCGAGCAATATTCGTCGAGAATTATTCGTATGCTGGACGGCGAGATAATAGGCGATACGGCTCCGCTCAACGACAGCGAAATTCGAGCGGAAGCCGAAGCGGACGAAATCAAAAAAGAGGAAAAGAAAGACAAGAACAAGAAAAAATCCACAATGTCCTTTTGGACTGCCTTCAAGCTTTCGCTCACAAACCTTTTTACTAAAAAGGGCAGGACTTTCCTTACGGCATTTGCGGGCAGTATAGGCATAATAGGCATAGCGCTCATTCTTGCCGTGTCGCAAGGCACGACTAATTATATAAATATGGTCCAACAACAAACTCTATCGAGTTATCCTCTTACCATCGAGTCCACTGCGATGGACCTTACTGCCATGGTCTCCAACATGATGGAAACAAGGCAGGAAAAGCCCGATCACGGCAATGATAAGGTGTATAAGCGATCGATGATATACGACCTTGTAAATATGGTGTCCGGTTCGGCTCAAAAGTCTAACGACTTGCGCTCATTCAAAAGCTTTTTGGAGGACGAGGTCGCAAATGAGGACAGCAAACTGCATGACGCCATAGCGGGCTTGCAGTACACATATGATTTGAAATTGAAAGCATATACCAAGAACGTGGACGGCGAAATAATAGAGTCCGATGTGGGCAATTTGATGCGAGATTTGCTTACTATCTATTTGCAAAACGTCGAATCTTCCACAGGTCAATATTATGCGTCGCTTGCCAATTTCAATATGGATATATGGCAAGAAATGCTTCCCGGCAATGACGGCAACCTTGTAAACGACTTGATAAAGGATCAATACGACGTCGTATACGGAGATTGGCCCAACGATTATAACGAAGTTGTGCTTATCATGAACGGCAACAACGAAATAAGCGATATCGCGCTTTATGCACTCGGTCTTATTGGGCAGGATTATATCGACGCGGTGGCAAAGGCGATAGAGGACGGCGCAAAGGTCGAGGATACGGGCAAATACAACGATTGGAGCTATGAGGATATTTGCGGGACCGAAACCACGATAATTTTGGACTCATCATGCTATAAAATGTTGCCCGACGGCACTTGGACCGATTTGCGCGAAGTCGAGGGCACTCTCGGTATGCTTTATAACAACGGAATAAAGATACGCATAAGCGGGATCATTCGCCCCAATGCGGACGCGACGGCGCACATGTTGAGCGGAGCCATAGCATATACAAAAAAATTGACCGAATATGTAGTAAACGAGTCGGAAAATTCCGATGTCGTAAAGGCTCAAAAAAAAGACCCTACGATAGACATATTCACGGGGCTTCCGTTCGGAGCGAGCGCAAGTTCTTTGTCGAATGCCGAAAAAAAGAGGCTTTTCAATGAATATTACAGCGAAGCTTCGGATACAGAGAAGTTGAATATTTATACCGAAATGCTTTGTATCGACGATCCCGAAGGCGTGGAAAAGAACGTTCAAGCTCTTATGACGATGATGTTCGGTGATCCCATAGATTCCGAACGTATGCGTGCGACCATAGCGTCCATGCTTGCACAACAAATGGGTATAAGTGAAGAAATGCTAAAAGGCTATCTCGACAATATGTCCGACGAACAGCTTTTGGAAATGATACGCCCCTCGTTGATCGAATCGGGCAAAGCTACCTACAAAAGCACGCAATCAAGGCGTCTTAACAATTTGTCGGAAGAGGAGCGTGAAGGCGAAATTTCGGCTTACTTCGAAAATCACACCGACGAAAATTTTGCGACTTATTACGATGAGATTTTGAAGTTCAGCGACGCGACTTACGAAGGTAATCTCGCAAAGCTCGGCAACGTCGATCTCGAAAAGCCCATTGCTATAAATATCTTTGCAAGCACCTTCGAATCCAAGGATGTCATTGCCGAGGAGATCGAGCGTTATAATGCTTCGGTAGACGAAGATCAACAGATAACATATACCGATCTTGTCGCACTCGTAATGACTGCCGTGACGACCATAGTGGACGCCATAACCTATGTGCTCATAGCGTTTGTGGCAATATCCCTCATTGTTTCGTCCATAATGGTGGGAGTGATAACGCTCATATCGGTACAAGAGCGCACAAAGGAGATAGGCATATTGCGCGCGATAGGAGCGTCGAAGCGCGACGTTTCGCATATGTTCAATGCCGAAACCATAATAATCGGCTTTGCGGCGGGACTTATAGGCGTACTGTTTACGTATATTTTATGCTTGCCCATCAATTTATTGCTTCATGTGCTTACGGGCATAAGTTCGTTGAGCGCCGTGTTGCCGCCTCTTGCCGCCTTGATACTCGTTGCCATAAGCGTGCTACTTACCGTGTTCTCGGGCTTTATCCCGTCAAGAAGCGCGGCAAAGAAGGATCCCGCGATCTCATTGCGCACCGAATAAACCGTTAAAAAACTCAATTTGTTTCAAAAATCGGCTCTCAAATGCCGAAAAATGTTTGACAAATAATGTTAGATATAGTAAAATAGTTAGGCTTTTTATAAAAGTGGGCGGTTTTACTTGGGATTAGCCCCCCGAGAGCTTAAATCCCGACTTTGTAAAAAGCAGTCGTTCCGTCTTGTCAGCGTGAAATGGCAAAGCGGTGCGCATATTAATATTTTAAGGATGATTCATAAATGAAAACTTTTATGGCAAACAATAAAGTTGCGGCAGAACAACGCAAGTGGTATATTGTAGATGCCACGGGTGAGCCTCTCGGACGTCTTGCCGCACAGGTAGCGGCAGTGCTTCGAGGCAAAAACAAGCCCATTTTCACGCCGCACGTAGATACAGGCGATTACGTTATAGTGATCAACACCGACAAGGTTGTGCTCACAGGCAAAAAGCTCGAGAAAAAATACAAAAGGCATCACACTCTTTACATGGGCGGCATGAAGGAGATCCAGTACAGCAAGTATATGGCGGAAAAGAGTGACGAAGCAGTTTACGAGGCTATAAAGGGTATGCTTCCCAAGAACAGGCTCGGCAGACAGATGATAAAGAAGCTTCGCGTCTACAAGGACGACAAGCATGAACACGCAGCTCAAAAGCCGGAAGCTTTGGAGCTTCAAAAAAAGAGGTATAACTGATTATGGCAAAGACAGTTAATAAGAAAAAGATCCAGTATTTAGGCACAGGTCGTCGCAAGAAGGCAATTGCAAGAGTAAGACTCTTGCCGGGCAATGGCGCGATCGTCATCAACAAGAGGGATATCGATAACTATTTCGGTCTTGACACGTTAAAGCAGATCGTCAATCAGCCCCTTGTTTTGGTCGGGGTTTCCGATAAATTCGACGTTATGGTCAATGTTCGCGGCGGCGGCACCTCCGGTCAGGCGGGCGCTATCCGTCACGGCATTTCGAGAGCGCTTTGCGAAGCGGACGCAGCATATAGGGCGCCCCTCAAAAAAGCGGGCTTCCTTACTCGCGATCCGAGAATGAAAGAGCGTAAAAAGTACGGTCTTAAAAAGGCTCGTAAGGCACCTCAATTCTCCAAGAGATAATATTTGTTTTTGCTTTGCGGCAAAAGGGAATGTTGTTTCAAAAGTGTATAAAAAAAGCCCGTATGGTAGGGCTTTGACAAAGAGCATTGATAAGCGGTTTGACATTCGTCAAGCCGCTTAACTATTATGAGCGTAATTGCGCTTTTGCAAAAAAAATCGGCAAAATCAATTGTAAGCAAGGTCAAAGAAGATCGCTTCCTTGCATTATATTTCATCGATCATTTTTGATATATCGACGTTTAGACAAACGGCTTGTTTTTCTATATTGTGCGGGCAAAAGGCTTCGCCGTAGTTGATACAGGCGTAGGTAGCTTGCTTGTTTTGTTCCGTAAGTTGCCAAAAAGGATATTTAATTATAGAGGGCGTGTTATATCCAACGCCGAGTTCGAGATAAAGCACTTTGCCTTGTTTATGAGCGGTTATAAATTGCGTGTATCGCTCGCATGCGGCATTCCAACCGTCGTCTTGCACGAATTTATCGTCGGTGCGTAAATTCATCGTCATAGGCTTGCCGCAAACAGGACAACGTGGGATAAGAGCAGTCGGGATCTTCATATCTTTCTGCTCGTTTACCAGGCGACGGATAAACTCTTCGTTGTCGTAAGTTGCATTATGGCAAGGCTCGGAGCATTGAAACAGACCGAAGTCGCCTTGCGTATAAAAGAGCCGAGTTTTATTAAAGCCCGCCTTTTGAAAGCAGTGATCGACGTTGGTGGTGATGACGAAATAGTCCGTATCCTTTACAAGTTCGAAAAGTTTTCCATAAACAGGCTTGGGCGGATCCATGTAGCGGTTGACAAAGATATATCTCGACCAATAAGCCCAAAATTCTTCGGGCGTTTGATAGGCATAAAAGCCGCCCGAATACATATCGTGAAAGCCGTATTTTTCCTCGAAGTCGGAAAAATATCTTTGAAATCGCTCTCCCGAATAGCTAAAACCTGCCGCCGTGGAAAGTCCCGCGCCCGCGCCTATAACTATGGCGTCGGCATTATAAAAGGCTTCTTTGAGCCTATTCATTTGCATTGAGTAGTCTTGCATAAAGTTCACGATCGCACTCCTTGAAAACATTGAAAACGATTTTGATCTTGCTTTCTGTTTTTTGTTTATAGTCACGTACCGTTCGAATGGCGATTTGCGCCGCTCGTTCGTTGGGGAAGTGAAATTCGCCCGTGGAAATACAACAAAAGGCAAGGCTTTTAATGTCGTTTTGATCGGCGAGGGCAAGGCAAGAATTATAACAGCTTGCAAGAAGCCTTTCGTGCTTTGCGGTAAGCTCGCCGATAACAACAGGACCGACGGTGTGCAGGACGTATTTGCACGGCAGATTATAGGCGCGTGTGAGCTTCGCTCCGCCCGTAGGTTCTTCGCGCCCTTGCGCTTTCATGATCTTGTCGCATTCCAGCCGCAATTGAATACCGGCAAAGGTATGAATGGCGTTGTCTATACAGCCGTGATCGGGGCAAAAGCAACCGAGCATTTGTGAATTTGCGGCATTTACTATTCCGTCGCATTTGAGCGTTGTGATGTCGCCTTGCCAAAGGTAAAGATCGGGTCGAATGGGAGCAAGGTTCGAAATATCGGTAATGCCTTTTTTTCGCAACTCTTCCGATAGATATTCGTCTTGTACGCGCAAAAATTTTTCGCTCGCCGTTGCAGGCATACGCACATTAAAGAGAGCGCGTAGCAACCGCTTTTGCGAAAATTCATCGTGCGGGATCTCCGCTTGCGCATTTTGTTCGGCAAGTAGATATTCAATAAGATATCTTCGTCTTTGCTCTTGATCCATGAAATTCTCCTTATGGGCAAAAAGCGCAGCCTTTTCATGCGGTTGCGCTTTTCGACCTTTGATATTTAATCGATGACAGCGTCCGACGCAGTGTAACTTTCAAGCGAATTTGTCTTTACTTGTATGCAGATATATTTGATCGCACTCTTTTCGGCAGCGATAAATCTGCGTTTGGCGGCGGGAGAAATGCGCAGCCAATCTCCGGCGACAAGAGGAACGCTTTCTCCGTCGATCACCGCTTTGCCTTCACCTTCCAGAATACCGTAGATCTCCTCGTTTTGCTTGTGCGAATGTACGAAAGGAACGCTTGCGCCGGCGGGGAGCTTATTGATGCTGATTTCCGCGCCCGTAAGACCAAGCGCATCGTGCAATTCAACACGCATTTCGTCTTTTACACTCATCTTTTTGAAATTATTTGCCATAACAGGCACCTCCGAAAAAAAATTATTTTGTGATCCTTTATTTATCACACCCATAGTATAGCATATATAAAAAAGAAATGCCGAATAGTAACAATTCTATTATTCGATAATAAATTGGTTACATAGTTTCTGTTATAAACTATTGACAGAGCCCTTGGCTTTATGCTACAATAACTGTAATTTTCAAATAGGTAGGTAAAGATTATGTTGACGAAAGACGAACTGCCGGAATGTCCCGTTGCGACTACCGTACAGCTTATCGGAAACAAGTGGAAATTGTTGCTTTTACGCAATTTGATATTTAACGGTAAACAGCGTTTTACCGATTTTATCAAAACGATCCCTTCTATAAGCAAAAAAGTATTGACGGATAATTTGCGCGCTCTCGAAGAGGACGGACTTATCGAACGTGAAGTGTTTGCGGAAGTACCGCCCCGCGTGGAATATTCTTTATCCCCGCTCGGAATGTCATTAAAACCCATTCTCGACGCGATGATGGCATGGGGAGAAGAGTATAAGGGTAATATACAGTAAATAAAAAGTCGACAAATTGCGGCTTTGATTTTCACAAATAAAAAATAATAATTGACAAATTTTACCTAATTTCCTTGTGAAATGGGGCGCGTTTATGGTATACTTGTTTGTGAAGGAGGCAATCATGAAGATAATGGCTGTTGATTACGGCGACAGTAGGATAGGACTTGCCGTCAGCGACAAACTGAATATAATTGCCTCTCCGGTAGGGACGATAAGATCGGTGGGAATGCGCGGCGACGTGGACGCGCTTGCCGCGAAAGCCAAAGAGCTCGAAGCCGAAGCCATAATTATCGGATTGCCGCTCAACATGGACGGAAGCGAAGGCGAACGCGCCGAAAAAACACGTAAGTTAGGAGCCGTTTTGGAAAAAGTCAGCGGGATCAAAGTAGACTTTATGGACGAGCGTCTTTCGACCGTCAGCGCCGAGAAGGTCCTCGACGAAGCGGAAATGAGGTGGGATAAGCGAAAAAAAGTGGTGGATACCATATCCGCACAGATCATATTGCAAACCTATTTGGACAAAATCAAATACAATAAGGAGTAAAAGCTATGGACAATGAAAATTGCGAAATTTTTGACGATGACGAGATCATAACTCTTCAAGATGAAGATGGGAATCCCATCAAATTCATCGAGGTGGCGTGCGTGGAATACGAGGACGAATATTATGTGCTTCTTTCCCCGGCGCAAGAGGTGGAGGGCATAGCCGACGACGAGGTCATTATATGTAAACTCGAAGATCAGGACGACGAAACACAACTCATCGTTCCCGTTCAAGATGAAGATCTCATGCAAAAGGTATTCGACGAATATTTGAAGACCGCCGACGACTGTTGCGATTGCGACGACTGCAACGGCGATTGTGATTGCGACGGAGAATGCGATGACGATTGCGATTGCCATCATGAGCACTGTCATTGCGGTTGCGAGGACGAAGATAAGTAATTTCGATAAATTATTCTCGATTTTTTACAAAAATTGCCGAACGCGTATTGATTTTATTTGCGCGGTCGGCTTTTTTGTGATATAATATCCCCGTTTGAAATACACACCTCTGCGGATCCGTTTCCTGTTCCTCGGTAAAAATTTTCTCTCTATCGAGGGAAGAACGGAGTTGATGCG
>CANQUR010000014.1 GCA_947627075.1 uncultured Clostridia bacterium | reverse complement strand
CAATGATCTGTTTTTGCATTTGTTTTAAGTTAAGGGATCGCAAGTTAACCTTCACCTTCCGTCCAAATGGGGAAGGCTTTATTATGGTAGATATGACCCTCATCAGTGCCTACGGCACAGCTTCCCCCGATAATTGCTTTTATTTTCTCATCCTACTCTTTACGCAGGGGGAAGCCTTTCATAAGGTGTTTTTTTATTATCCTCAACCGAGAGAACAACATGAAGCTACTTGCCTATTGAAAGCCTTCACCACTTTGGGGGAAGCCTTGCTTGCGCACGACCGAGTTTTTCTCATAGCTCCTCAATGAGCGATTGACCGAATGAAAGGCTTCCCCCGCAAAGAAGTTAGTTAAAACGAAAAAAGTTCATATCGGGGGGAGCTCCGCCGAAAGGCGGTGTGGAGGGTCTGTTTTTAATATTGGATAACCCTCATCACCCGCTACGCGGGAGCTTCCCCCGATAATTGCTTTTATTTTCTCATCTTGTGCTTTACTCAGGGGAAGCCTTGCTTATGGTCAAATGCTCTATGTATGAGCTATGAAAGAAAGCGCTGTGGAGGCCTTTATTATGGTCGAGTGCTCTATGTATAAAAAGAACCTGCCGATTTTCGGCAGGTTCTTTTTTATAAAGGAGGCTAGATCTATGATCATCGCCTTATTATGTTCCGCCATCATTGACTCAAGGTCAACGATGACGAAGCATTTTCAAATATTAGTTGTTGCTCTTATTGCGCTTAATGAAGAGCAATACGATGCAAGCAAGTGCTGCCAAAACCATAACTGCAAGTATGATAACAAGCACGGTCAAGGTCGTGGAAGTCGACTTAAGAGAATCAATCTGCTCTTGGAGACCATTGATCTTATCCTCGAGATCCTTCTTCAAATTGTCGATGTTAGTTTGAAGTTGCTTATCTGCATTCTCCAAAGCGGTCTTTGCGCTTTCCAAAGCGGCAACACGATCACCAAGAGATACGGCTGCGTCAACCTTTGCTTGGAATGCATCGAGCTGACTCTTGAGAGTTGCCAATTGGGTCTTGAGATCAGCTATGCGAGCCTCGATAGAATCATCTTCGCCTTCGCCAGCAGTACCGAGCTTGCTCTCGAGAGCTGCAATTTGAGCTTCGAGATCGGCAATGGTATCACTCTTGCCATCTGTGCCGAAGAGTTCTTCATAAGCCTTTTTAGCTTGTTCTTCTACAACTGCAAGTCTACCCTCGATATTCGAAACTTGGCTCTTAAGAGTGGTGATATCACCCTCAGCAGCAGTCAATCTATTCAATGCAGGAGCAAGCTTTTGAGTTTCGAATGTGTTCAACGCAGTAGTAAGTTCTTCATCGGTAGCATACTTGCCATCCTTGATATCCTTCAAGAAACTCTCATAGTCGGTCTTGAATGTATTAAGTTCACCAAGAGCGGCCTGCAAAGCTTGAACATTTTGCTCCAAAGCGTCAAGTCTGCCTGTAATTCCTTCCAATGCAGTCTTGTCACCTGCAGCAGCCTGCAAAGTCTTGATCTGTTCTTTAAGAGTAGCAATCTCGCTCTGAAGATCTTCGATCTGCTTGTTTACACCGTTCTCACCTTCAATAGCTTCCTTGATAGCTGCTTGATAGTTTGCGGTGATGTTAGCTTCGAAGCTCTTTAATGCGTCTGCGATGCTCGGAATTGCATCATCTACGTCCATAGCCATAGCTTCTTGAAGAGCTGCAATAAGTTCAGCCTTGAAGTCCTCGATCATCTTCTGAACAGCATTGAGGTGGAACGCACCCTCGTCGCCTACTTCGTCATAAGCGGCTTGGATAGCAGCCATAATGTCGGTGTAGCCTACGATCTGCTCGCCGGTAGCGGAATCCTCTTTGGCGATTATTATGCAATTTTCATTCTCTGCAACATCAAACGCTTGTCTGATACCTGCGGGGAATTGATTGTAAAGGTTGGTAACGATGTCGATATAGAATTGAACGAACGACGTTACATTGCCTTCTTTTACGACCTCTCTGTAAAGTTCACCGACCATGTTCTTGAATGCTGCGATAGCGTTGAGCGTATCGAGTGCGTCAAGATACTCGTCGGTAAGTTGTACCTTGTCTTGTTGAGTCGGATGAAGCTCGTCGAAGAGATCCTTTATTCTTTGAACTTCTTCGATGTTCTCGGCGGTAAGACCTTCAGCTTTTATCTGCTCGCTTACAGCTACAATATCGTCATTAAGTGTTTCGATAACCTCATTGCTTGCTTCCATAAGAGCATCGAGGACAGCCTTTGCCTTCTTGACATATTCTACCTTGTCGGGATCGTCTGAAATATCGTCAATCCAAGCTTGCAATACGTCTTGAGCATTGGGAACATACTTGTTACCCTTCTTATCCGTGGGAGCTATAGCAAGAGGATAAGCTTCTTTAGCGATCTTGTCTTCATCAAGAATATCGCCATCAAAATCGGTATACATTTCCTTAAGCTTATCATAGATTTCGGTTATTGTTGCATTATCATCTATTTCATCATAGAGATCGATAACGTCTCGCATCCACTTATTGAGTTCTTCATTTATTTCATTTAATCTTTCCCAGCAAAGGTGAAGTTTCCAGTCGTTACGGATATCGTAACCGTCTTTAGATTGGTGTACATCCTGCTTGTTAAGAAGGAAGTCGTCTCTGGTCTTCTTATCTTCCTCGTTATTGTCGGGATCCAACTTCTTGATCTCGTCTGCATATTTGCTCAAGAAGTTATTATGCAAAGTCCACGCATCGGATATCGCCTGACCGTCTGCCAAAGTTAAGGTATCTTCCTTTAACGTGCCTGCGGTCTTATTATCATTCGTATAATTGTATTCAGCTTGGATCTTTTCGATAGCAGCTTCTACTTCATACTTCTCGATTTGTTGAAGCGCCAAAAGATAATTAGCATATGCTTCGGCATAAGTAGCTTCTTCGCCGGTGAAGAACTTCGCATGCGAACCGGTGTAATCAATATCACCATCTACTTTACCGTCTGCCATGCCTTTGAATGTTGCCTCTACCTCTCTAACGTTCTTAGTCCACTCGTCAACCTTATTAAGCTCGACTTCACCGGAGGTGTCGATACCGGTCGGATTGGTATCCTCATCATATTTCGACATTCTCTTTGCAAGGTCGTCTATAGCTTTTTTCAAAGTTTCTTTTGCTACAATTGCTCTATGATAAATGTCATACTCTTCACTGTAATCCAATACAAGTCCTTCAAGAAGTACATTACCTTCTTTATCGGTAAAGATATCGGTATACTTTCCTTCTCTATCTGCTTGCATGTCTGCATACTTTTGAGTTACAGTTCTTGTTTCGTTACCATTCGGAACATTATAAGTTTCACTCGTCTGCTCCAAATATTTACCAAAGTCAATTGGGTTTTCAGCTATTGCCGCAGTATCACCGGTATAGTGAACTATAGCCTTGAATGCTGCTTCGAGTTCCTCGATATCAGCCCAATCTGCAACGCCCACGGGAAGCTCAATGTTCTTTTCTTCCATAAGAGCAGCCCATACGCGAACAAGCTTTTCTTCTTCGATATACTCTTTGTACAATCCTCTGAGGATATCGTTTCCTGTGATCCAGTTTGTATAGTCGTTATCGGTTCCTTCAAAATGTTCGAACGCCTTGAAGTCGGCATACAAATCAATCAACTCGGCTCTGAATCCGTAAACGCATCCTTCTTTCTTTACCTTGTCATTAAGGTTAGTTATTCTCGCATCGATATCGCCTACCAATTTTTGAACTTCGTCCCACTTTGCAAGGAAGTATGCGATTACATCATAGTTGGTGCAATCTTTTACCTCGCCTCCATCCGGCGAATAATACGGAGATTTAACCAAGAAGTTGTATTTCTCTCCATACGGAGTATCATAGATATCACCGTTTACTTCGTCTTTAACATATATTTGTTTATATCCTTCTTGAGCCGGCTCCTTATCGGAAGCATACAAGAATGCAAGCTTATGAGCCATCCAGTCTTTACCTGACCAGAACTCACCGGTCGTATCTTCGTATACGGGTCGCAATCTACTGAGCACGGCGCCTACGCCCTTACCGTCTTCTTCGCTTTGAAGTCTTATAAGTTCTTCAACGTCCTTAATACGATCTTTGATGACTTTAGTCCATTCATCGTATTGAGCTCTTGCAGCTCTAAGCTTATCATAACCGGTTACAATAAAGTCTCTGCTAAAATCAAGTTCATCATTTTCAAGACGGTGCATATAGCGATCGTCCTGGATCAATTGACTTTGCAATTCAAACATCCTTGCGGAATTTACGGACAATTTAACCGGATTTTCGGCAAGTACTTTGTCGTCTGCCGCTCTGTCCTTATCCGCCTCTTTATTATAGCCCTCAGCGCTACGCTTTGCATTAATCTTTTTCATAGCGTCGATCAATTCACCGTTTTCTACGGATAATTTATTCCTTTCGATAACAAGAGGATAAGCCCATTCATCATGCTCAACTATATCATCGTCGAGAGCCTTGAAAAGCTTTTCAGCTTCCTCGATTTGAGTTCTATACTCAATAGTATAGGAAGCATCTTCAAGTGCGGGAAGTTCAGCTATCTTTTCTTCAAGAGTTTTTATTCTCGCATAAAGACCATTAGTATCCTCCGTGAGATATTTAGTCATCTCATTGTATTTGTCTACATGATCCTTATCGATACCTTTTTGAAGGTCATTATAATTTTGTTGACTGGAGTCGCCCTGTTCATACTTCGAGGATTCCTTAAGCTTATCATAAGCAGCTTTTGCAGCATAATACAAATCTCTTACGGTATAGTAAACCTTTTTATCTGTCTTTGCGGCATAAGCGGCATCGATCTTGTCATTGACCTCTTTGATCAAATCCTTCCAAGCTTGAAGATCCTTAACGGCTTGAAGATAATCTTCATAGCCCTCAATGTATTTGCGGTCATCTGCGTCTACAAAATCGGTATCTTTATCGTCTTTCTTTTCGAGTTTCTCGGTAACTGCATTGATAGACTCCTCACTATCCAATACGATAGTGTGGTTTTTCTCATCTTTGCTGAAAGGCGTATCAACCTCATCGTCGGGTCTTAACGTCAAATCTTCCTCATTATAATACTTGATTCCGTCAATAAGTTCATCGATATCTTCAAATCTCTTTTCGAACTTATTCATCGCGTCAAGAGCGCCCTTATACTCGTAATAGTGGAAGCCGACGAAGGATGAGTGATAAATATAGTAATGAAGCGTATCGGCATGTACCTTTTCTTCGGTTGCCATAGACTCTTCATACGCTCTTCCTTCCTCTTTCCACGTCTTGATGTCTTCAGTCATCTTCTCGACGAGCTCATGCGACGCATCATATGTATTGTACGGAGCCTTACCTACCTTAATATTATGCATTTCATTCGTAAAGCGAATAAGGTTCTTATATGCGCCGGCTTTCGTGAACACGTCGTCATATGCATTGAAAACTTTTTGCAAATCTTCGGGGATAAAATCCTTGTAAGCGAATTTTGTCAACTCCGGGATTTGAGTTTTTGCAGCGTTATATGCCTTCCATACTGCGGTTGCCGTATCTTGATTCTTAAAAATCGGCTCGCCTTCGTCATCAACATTTTCGGTCTTGTCGCCCAAAATGCCAGTAAGCAAATACTCCGCGTTCATTTGGTCCTCACTCAAATTAAAGTTTTTGAGTATTTCGACATTCTTGTTGAAGGTCTCAACGATCGGTTTTGCATCTTCCGGCAAATCGTCTGCAGCCCTCGAAGCGCCTATGACCGCATTGGAAGTGAAGCCAACCAAAACAGCCATAAGAACAATCAAAACAGCCACAAGACCTTTTTTTAATTGTTTTGTCATTTTTTTCTCCTTTTAATTTTTTTTGTGGTAAGCGCCTTATGGCAGATTATGCCGTGGGGCGCCGATTGGTGCCATGTTTAATAGTTTCCGTCTACATTTCTTATAGGTTCATTGATATGCTCTTATAACATTCAGTCCTCCCGATAGAAATTGCAAAAGGACAGAAAACTCTATCATTCATTAATTGTATAACAAAAGATATGATAAGTCAAGCCTTTTAATCAACAAAATCAAAGAAATTTTTATCGATAGGCGTGATCTCACTCATTATTTCCCCCTTGTTAAGGACCAATAATGAATCAACAGATGATTCTATCACGAGTTTATTTTATAATAAATAAAAAGATAAGTCAAGCCTTTTTATCGCCTATTACGAGACAATTTTTGTAAAGTTTGACTATATTTTTGCTTTGAAAGAAGGCATTTTTTGCCCTTTTCGGCAAAGTTATCCACCAAACTAACTACATATCGGTACAATTGTGGAATTTTATACTATATGTTGTAAAGGCAGAACTTATGCGCTACAAAGAGGCGAATCAAAAAAATTTTTCGAGAAAAAAGCGAGATGAAAGCGGCTGAAAAAACGGACAAGCGAGAAGGCAAGAAAAAAGCTTGCCGCAATAGCAACAAGCCTTCCCCTTGAGTTTGCACCGCGAACATCCAATGAATATTCGCAATCTCAAAAAAATTTTTTTGGAGAACCTTCATGAAAAATCGTTACTCGCCACTCAATACCCCGATATGACCGAACGGCGAATGTATGACTAATCAAAAAGTAAACAAAAGCGTGATCAAAAAAGAAATTTATTATTTAACGTGCTTACCTATAATATCGATAAGCTCCTGAACGCCGTTTACCTGAACGTCGTCCGGAAATTGAAAAGCGAATTCCTCTTCGAGTTTCATAAGCAATTCGACCTTGTCGAGCGAATCGAAACCGAGTTCGTCAAACGTGGTCTCGGGCTTAAGAGTAATATCCTCACCCCTGTAGTCGCACACTATTTCCTGTAATCTTTTGAGAATATCCATATAGCCTCCTCGCCTCTCTTTTTTTGGTATTATACACCATACGCAAGGCTTTGTCAACCGATTGACGCTATTTTATTTACAAAAAAGTCCGAGAAAAAATCTCGGACTTTTTTGAGGATCTATTCTTATTTGAAGTATCTGTTAAGGAATCCTTCGAAAGCCTTGCCGTGACGAGCCTCGTCGCGAGCCATTTCGTGAACGGTGTCGTGTATGGCGTCAAGTCCGAGCTCCTTTGCACGCTTTGCAAGGTCGGTCTTGCCCATTGTTGCGCCGTTTTCCGCCGCAACGCGAAGTCGAAGGTTCTCTTTTGTAGACGGGGTAACGACTTCACCGAGAAGTTCGGCAAATTTAGCGGCGTGTTCCGCCTCTTCGTAAGCCGCCTTTTCCCAATACAAGCCTATTTCGGGATAGCCCTCGCGGAATGCGACGCGCGCCATTGCAAGGTACATACCCACTTCGGTGCACTCGCCGTTGAAGTTGGCGCGAAGATCCTTTACGATATCCTCTCTTACTCCTTTAGCGATTCCTACGCTATGCTCTGCCGCCCAGGTGAGCTCACCGCTTTGCTCCTCGAACTTCTCGCGCGGGGCATTGCAAACGGGACATTTGAAATCTGCGGGCAACTCGTCGCCCTCATAAACGTAACCGCAAACCTTACAAACAAACTTCTTCATACATTTCTCCTTTTTGAAATTAGATTTGTTACTAAAATAATATCCGTTTCGGCGAAAATAGTCAAGCGAATTTTTACACCTTATAAAACTTTTTGTCATACTATGTACTGTAAAAAGCTTTACCACAGGAGGAAATCATGAAAAACTTTTACGACGGTCAATTCGACAACGGATACACCTTCGGCGGCGATTGCGGCTGCGACGATAATTACAACTACAATTACGACTATAGCGACAATATGAACGATTACGGCGGTGGCGAACGCGACTATGAGCGCGATCATGGATATAACTATGGCGGAAACGGCGAAAGCGACTGCGACTGCGGCTGTAACGAGCGCCACAAGGAGCCTTGCGCAAGAGTCTATTCCGAAAAGCACGACTGCGGCTGCAAAAAACCGGACAACGGGCATTGCAAAGAGCACGACTGCGGTTGCTACAAGCCCGAAAAAGAAAATTGCCGCGAAATAAACTGTACTTGCAAATGCAAGATCTATATTCCGCCCTTCCCCTTCCGTTGCAAATAAAAACTGCGGCTTTTATGCCGCATTACATACAAATCGCAGACCTGTATGCGAAAATTATCGATTTTCGCTTTGTCCGCGACGGTAAAATTCGATTCCAAGGACACGCGCCCTCAATAGTCGTACTTTTTCTTCTTCGCCGTCATAAATACGACGGTGATGAGAGCCGACATAGCTTCGGCTATGACTATGGACAGCCATATGCCGTCGATCCCCATGATAAGAGGGAGAATGAGTACTGACGCGATTTGGAATACCATGGTTCGCATAAAGGCTATGACCGCCGAAATTATTCCGTTGTTGAGCGCGGTGAAAAACGACGAGCCGAATACCGATATGCCCGCGAATATAAACATAAACGAGCAAATGAAGAAGCCTCGAAGCGTCATGGCGTTGAGCGCCGCGTCGTAGCCCACGAACAGCTTGGCAAGCGGGCTCGCGAGCGCCTCGGCAAGAATAAACATACTTATCGACAGTATCGCGATGACGAGCAAGCTCTTTTTGCGAATGTTTTTCAGTTCGTCATGGTTTTTCGCTCCGTAGTTAAAGCCGATTATAGGCGCGCTTCCCACCGAATATCCTATGAAGATCGCAAAGAAGATGAAGTTGACGTACATCAACACTCCGTATGCCGCCACGCCGTCCTCGCCCGCGTATTTCATGAGTTGGTAATTATACAGCATACTCACAATAGACATCGAAACATTGGAAAGCAACTCCGAAAAGCCGTTCGTGCAAGCCTTGATAAGCGCCTTGCCGTCGAAATTCGTCTTGCCTATCTTCAACAAACTGCCGTTTGGGCAAAGGAAGTAGATGATGGGGACAACTCCGCCCACGAGCTGACTTGCCGCCGTTGCCGACGCCGCTCCGACGAGCCCCCACTTAAACGCGCCTACAAACAGCGCGTCGAGGACCATATTGGTCACACCCGCCGCCACCGTCACCGCAAGTCCGAGATTGGGCTTTTCGGCAGTGACGAAAAAGGTCTGAAATTCGTTTTGGAGCATGAACATGGGCAGAGCGAGCAAAATAATTCTGCCATACACTACGCAATCTTCCACCATGCTCTCATCTGCGCCGAGTAGCACCGTTATGGGGCGTATAAAAATTATGCCGAGCGCCGCTATTAGCACGCCCATTACAAGCGTGACGTAGATAAACAGCGAAAAAAGCTTTTTTGCCTTTTGATCGTCGCCCTCGCCCAAAGTTTTGGAAATAAGCGCGCTGCCGCCCGCTCCTATCATAAAGCCGAACGCGCCCAGCAGCATAAGAAAGGGCATTATGAAGTTCAACGCCGCAAATGGCGTCTTGCCCGCGAAATTGGACACGAAAAACCCGTCCACCACGCCGTATATTGAGGTAAACACCATCATTATTACAGACGGCAAAGTGAACCTTATGAGCCTTTTGTATGTAAAATGGTCGGATAGCTTTATCATCGGTTGTAACGTACCATATAAAAAATTATATGTCAAGCAAAAAGAAAGAGTGTTTGGTTTTTTGTGTCCCTCGGCGCAAAAAAATACCGTACTCTGTATTATGCAAAGTACGGTACTCTTGATATTTGCAAATCTCTTTGGAGAGGGGATTAAGCGTTCTTACGCTTAATAAAGAGAATTACAATGCAAACTCCCGCTGCGACAAGCAATACGCATGCCACAATGAGTATTACGGTCATAGTAGATACGGAAGAACTCAACGAATCGATTTGAGCAAGCTTTTCGCTGTTTTGCTTGTTCTCTTTCTCAAGCTTCTCGACTCTGTCCTCAAGTGCGTCGATCTCGGCTTGAAGAGCCTTCTTTGCCGCGTCGATTGCCGCTTGATAGTCGCCCGTATTTGCCGTAGCTTCCTCAATTTCTTGCTTGAGCGCTGCCTTCGCTTCCTCTATCTTGGAATCGATAGTGCCGGTTATGTCGGTCTTTGCGCTTTCAAGCTTTTGGTCGATCTCGCTTCTTACAGACTCGAGCGTAATGATCTTGCCCTCTATGTCGCTTATTGCGCTGTTAAGAGCGTCGATCTGCTTTTGATAGCTGCCTTCGGTGTCCTTGTCGGTAAGCTTCTTGAGAGATGCGAGTTCGCTTTGAAGTGTTTCGAGCGTTCCTTTGAGTTCGTCGATCTTATCGGTAGCTTCTTTGAGTTCGCCGTTCTTCAAATTGTTGATAGCGGTGTCGGTATATGCCTTGTAAGCATTCTCAAGCTCTTGTTTAGCGGCATTTACAGCATTTGTGTAAGCTGTCGTAAGCTCGGTCTTTGCATTATTCAACTTGGTTTCGAGTGCGGTTATCTTGCCTTCGAGCTCGGTCTTTGCGTCGGTGATTGCCTGTTTTCTATCGGTGATCTCCTGTGCAAGATCTGCAGCTGCCTTTTCTGCCTTCGTCTTGGCATCATTTGCGTTCGAGATAACTTGGTCGAGATTTTTGATTTTTTCCTCGATAGCCGCAACCTTTCCTTGAAGAGCGGTCAAAGCTTCGCTGTCCGAGCCCGTGCTGCCCGTGGAGCCGGTGGAACCTGTGCCGAGCTTCTCGATCTGAGCCTTAAGTGCGTCGATCTGCGTTTGAAGCTTGGACTTCTCGTCTGTTGCCGCCTTGATCTTGCCCTCGAGCTCGGTCTTTGCTGCTGCGACCGCTGCGTTTATAGCATCGGTGTAAGCCTTGGTAATTTCTGTCTTTGCCTTATCTATAGCAGTATTATAAGCCGTCGTAAGCTCGGTCTTTGCTGCGGTTATTTTGCCGTCTACCTTGCCGAGAGAATCTTGAATGCTCTTGATGTCGCTTTCGGCTTTGGTGATCTTGCCTTCTGCAGTAGCAAGTCTGCTCTTTACATCGGTTACATCTTTTTGAAGAGCTTCGATCTGCTTCTTTGCCTCGGTCTCCCACTTCTCTATTTCCGCAACGCGGCCGGTAAGAGCGGTGATCGAATCATTTACTGCTTTAATTTGCTTTGTAAGCTCGGCGGAAAGCTCCTTGTCGCCGTTCTCGCGAGCCGTCTTTTCATTGTTTACAAGCGTTGTAAGTGCGGTGTTGAGTGCGTCGAGAGCTGCCTTGAGGTCTGCCTTGTCGCCTCTTGCCTTGGTGATCTCGGCTTCGAGAGCTGCGATCTTGTCGTTAGCTGCTTTAAGCTCGTTCTTCTTCAAGTTATCGATAGCCTTATTTATAGCATCGTTGTATTGTTTAGCGAGTTCGGTCTTGAATTCGGCTATAGCCTCTTCCAAAGTCTCCGCTTTGCTATTCTCACCCTTGAATGCCGATACAAGTTCTTCGACGATCTTGTCGGCGCCGTTATCCGCAAGGTCCTTAAAGGAGCTCACTGTCCCGGCACCTATTGCGTCGCTGATAGCCTTTTCGATAGCTGCTATGTTTTTATCATAGTCTTTGAAATACTCTTTCTCTTTTATGCTGAATTGGTCGTAAATAGCTTTAACCGCTTGCAAGTAGAACATGCTGTAAGAGGTGATCTCTCCATTAGTTACTTGCTGATGAAGTTCCTTGACCATCTCTATAAATGCTTCGCGTGCGGCTATAGAATCTTTAGCGAGCTCTATAGCGTCGGCTATTCCTTCATAATCAGCTTTGACAAAAGCTTGTTGTGTCTCGTGAAGAGCCTCATAAGTGTCTATAATCTCTTTTGTCAAATCAATATCTTCGTCGCTTAAATTACCTTCTTTATCGGCTATTGTTTGAATATTCTTTTTAAGTTCTGCAATGACTTTATCGCTTTCTTGCTTGAAAGCGTCAAGAGCGGCCTTTGCTTTCTTTACATAATTTTGCTTGTTTACGTCCTCACCGACAAGTGTTTTATACTGTTCCGAGAGAGACGTATAAGTCTTATCCGTAGCAACTTTTGATTCGAGATACAACGGATAACCGACGAATGCCTCTTTACCCGTGGTAAGCCTGTCGAGCTCATTTTCTATATCTGCAAGTTCGGTTTTATCAAAGTTGCCATTGACAAGCTTTACAACATCAAGCATCCAATCTTGAAGAGACTTTATGATAATGTTTCTTGCTGCAACAGCCACTTCGAGTTTAGCTGCGTTGCGAACATTTGCCTTTACGGGGCTCTTGTCGAATTCGGCTTTTACGTCGTCTATGGTTTTGGTCATTGCCATGGTAATTGTGTTGTTCTTTACCAATGCATTAGCGTCCCACTTGCTATTCTCTGCCGTTGTTACGTCAAAAAGTTTGTTGATTTTAACTTCCAAATTGTATTGATCGATAAGTCCGCAAGCCTTTTCGTAGTTTGCATAATCGGTTGCATACTTTGCTTTTATATAATCTTCTGCGCCGGTATTCGCTTTTATAAATGCGTCATATGCTTCTTTCGCTTTATCAAATTGATCTATCCAATCCTCTTCTGCGGATTTTGCCTCTGCCGTGGCAGGAGCAATAGCCGGAGCTTTTGTGGTATCGAGCTTTTTAATCTCTGCAATAACCTTTTCGAGAGCAGCTATAAGTTCAGCTTGCTTATCGATTGCAGCCTTATATGTATTAGTATAAAGAACGGAGTAGTCTTTGTCTCTTTGAACTACATTTTGAAGCAAGGATCCCTCTTTTGCAACCGTCTCGCCGGTATGTTTCATAGCGTCGTATGCGGCTTTTGCGGCGTCGACCTTGCCAAAATCATTGAATGTAAGAGAATCTTTTACAAATGCATTCTTATCTTTATTGTTATAGAGTGCCTTTGTTGCGGTTTCCCAAGCGTTTACAAGCGCCTTATCCGCCTCAAGTTCGGCGAGCATTTTATTAAGATTTTCGGCGTTGGTAACATATGCTTGTTCATCGACGGTAAGTGCGTCAAATTGCTTCTTAAGATCCTCGAGTTCACCTCTGCGCTCGAATACGCATTTTTTATCAAGAATGGTTTCGCTGTATAAGGTTCCGATAGCGGGATCGATCTTGCCGACTTTAGCAACCATTTCGTTGATTTTTGCGCTAAGTGCCGCAAGTACGTCCTTTACTTTAGCATTATTCGTTTCCTTTTCGCTATACGGATAAGTTACTTTTGCCTCTTCAAAACCTTTTCTTTGCTCCGCAGTGAGTGTGGAAGTATTTGCCGTTGCGCCGTATACAGGCAATATGACTTTGTAATAGATATCATATACGCTCTTATGTTCCGCATCGGCTTTTATCATTTCCTTGACCTTTGCAACAAGATCATCGACTTGCTGTTTAAGCTTATTGTAGTTCTCACGAGCCTTCATCATATCGGGATATTTTTCAACCCAATATTTCTTTTCTTTGCTTGCAGAAGCATACATATCCTGCTCATGTTTTTTAACATCTGCGGGAAGTTTTTCAAATGCAGCCTCGGCCGTCTTGATCTTGCTCTCATCACCGTATTTAACATCACCGATAGCATCGATCAATCCATTAAGAGCTTCTATCGATCTTCTTATCTCTTTTAATTTGTTTTCAAGGTCTGTAAGATCCTTAATGTTCTTTACAAGATTTTGAAGATTGTTATAGTTTTTATCGGCTGCCTCGCCTGTTCCGGGCGCAACTACTCCTTCTTTTGCAAGGTCGTCATAAGCTTTTCTTGCAGCCTCGATATCAGCCTGATGAGAATAATGATCATTATTTATCGACGCCTTAACTTGCGCGATCTTATCGGATACTGCCTTTGCTTGATTTTCCAATGCTGCGTAAGCTGTTTTGATTTCGCCAAAACGTGCATAACTATTTACAAAAGCAATGTTCTCTTTGTAGATCTCATTATTTTCATCGACTGCCGTAGCCTTATCATTGCCGGCACTAAACTTAAAGAGCGCCAACTTTGCAGCCTCTACAGCGTCAAATTCTTTGCTGCCGTTACTGTCTACAACGATACGTTGAGTCTTGGCTTGAACTTTAGCCGAATCATAGGCTTCCATTACCTTATCGGTATTATTATAATACTTTATGTTGCCGATTTTGGTATTCAAAGCATCTATAAGCTTTTTGATTTCAGCCATTCTTGCTTTTGCAGCTGTTATTAAATCGCCGTATTGAGTGGTTGCCTTTATGAATGCGGCTATGCCCTTCTCGCCATCTACCGTTTTCTCGATCTCCACTACACTTTCATTGATTGCATAACTTCTTGCGGTTTGAGCATTGTAAAGCGTCGAGTTTACATCCGCATACAAAGTATAAGCGCCCGTATTGGTAAATATGGTGTCTACGGCTTCATATATTTCCATTTTCTTGGTATATGCGGAACCCTCAAGCGTCTTCTTGTCTTCCGGAGTCAATACATTATTAAGATACATGCCCTTTGCGGTTATGTATGCACCCCAAACAGTTTCGTTGTCTGTTGTGGCTGTATCTGGGAATATTTTTTCCTTTGTAACAAGTTTTGTTGTTTCGCCCGTTATTGTCCCGTCTTTAATAGTATAACCCAACGGTTCTATCATCTTATCGATCTGGGCAATAAATGACGTGATGTTGTCGTTTTCTGCGGCATGAGTTACGTTTATCGCCGAAAAGGATGCACCGATAAACATAACCATGAGCAGAATCAAACAAAGCATCAATCTTTTTTTGATTGTTTTAGTCATAATTTCACTCCTTAAAAGTTTGATTAAATTCGCAACGTCCGTTCTTGAGTGTTCACCGATGAGCATAATCGGTGAACACTCGCTCGATTTTTTGACTTTTATACGTGAATTTGAACACAAAGAAGGGTAAAAAAATGGCTAATTTTTTTATTTTTAGCATTTTTTTAGTTGACATATACATTTTTTGGTAATATAATAAAGCTGTAACGTCCATCGATTATGCTCATCGATGAACATGGAGCGGCTTGTAAAGCGCTCTTTAATTTTGCCCATTTTTGTGGCATTACCTCAATATGTTGTATACAAGTCCATTTTTGCGTGTTTTTTGCCACAATTTTTTTGTATGGAAAATTCGGCGACTATATCACGTGCCGTCACCGTTCTTTTGCTTTTTGTCACAAGGAAAAAATTTCCTCGTATATTTATTTCGGATTCCTTAAAACTTTCCCAATCTGTTCATCATTTCCTTTTTGTGCTCAAGGCGCGAATGGACATATCTGTTGAGCGTAACCATGGGCGACTTGTGCCCGAGCACCTCCGCCAAGGTCTTTATGTCCATTCCGCATTCAAGGGCGCGCGTTGCGAACGTGTGCCTTATGGAATGAAAGCCCCTGTGCTCTATTTTGAGCCTTTTGAGCAGCAGATCGAAGCTCCGTTGATACGATCTTACCGATATTCCATGCGCATTTTCCGACACGACATATTGAGAGTCCCTTGTCTTGTACAGCTTTTTCAAAAGGGGGACTATTTGTTGCGGAATCGGGATCGACCTCTTTGAGCTGTCCGTCTTGGGCGTTTCGACTATCTTTATATAGTGGCCGTATTCGTCTTTGCCGTCGTGACAAGACTTGGATATCGTGAGCAGTCCGTCCTTTAAGTCGACATCCGACCATTCGAGTGCCAACAGCTCCCCGATGCGAATGCCCGTATAAAAGCATATCACTATGCCGAAAAGTTTTGGTCTGCCTTCGCATTTTATCTCGCTTTCGATACAGCGTTGCTCTTTGAGCGAAAAACATTCTATCCTTCGCTCCTCTTTTTTGGGGCGCTTTATCTTGTCGGCGGCATAATTCGAGGCGTGTCCGCCGACAAATGCCGCTTTGAGCGAATTTTGCAAAATATTTATTATGGCGCACACCGTGTTAGACGCCAATCCCTTGCTCGTCTTTATGTTGCCGCTTTCGAGCAATTGCGAAACAAATTTTTGCATTTTGTCCGCGGAAAGTTCCTCTATATCGTATCCGCCCAACGCAGGTATAATATGCAATCGCGAGAGTTCAAGATACCTTTCATAGGTGCGTTGTTTCGATGTAGGCTTCACATATTGCTCCAGCCATCTTTCAATCCATTCATTGTAATTCATACATTTCTCCTTTGTGATCAATAAGCCTTAACACTATACAAAGTTTAATATATCTCATCAAGTAAAAATGTATTATCTACCGCAATTTTTTGTCTGTCGTCAAAAAATATGATACAATACTGTTATGAATGAAAATAGCAAAAGAGAACGAATTTTTACTTTTATTTTCTCTGTTGCGGCGATAACGGGTTGCGCTATTTTTATCGCGCATATAGTAGGCTATGAACCTGCCGATTATTTCTTTTCGGACGGCAAGCCAAAGGATCCCTACACCACCGTAAACGTAGTCAGTCGCTGGGCGGACTTTGCTTATTTTACCTATATATCTCTCATTTTATTTTGCATTTACGGGATACTTCGGGCAATAGCCTCGATGTGCAAGATACAAAAGCTTAAAAAATTTGTTTTTTCCGATAGGGTCATTGTTTTCGTTTGCCTCAATCAATTCATCGTCATGCTTTTGTACACCGTATTCGAGCTCGCCTTCGGCGGCAAGTTCGGCTGGTACGGCAACTATCCGAAGTCCTGGTATTCGCTGATTACCAACATAATAGTGCATTACTTTATCACTTCGGCGGCTGTCGTCTACTTTTTTATGCACGATTTCGGGCATATGCAGTTGCGAAAATGCCTGCCTATGGCGGGTTTCCTCGTCTTATATGCCGCAATAGTCAAGGTGACAGGCATGACCTGTTATTCCTTCGAATGGTATCCCTATCCCATTTTTTCGGCAAAAAGTATGTGGCATTATCTGTTCGGAGAATGGGTGGATTACAATGCCGCGCTAGCAATATCCATAACCATAAGCGTCGATATAGTTTTGTTTTTTGCTTACATATTGCTACTGCTCGGCGCCGTTAAATATGCGAATCGCAATGCCGCAAAGTGACTTATTCGCGTTGCTTGCGTCAAAATACCCAAATAGGAGAAAAAACCATGTGCACATCGATTTCTTTTAAGACAAAAGACCACTATTTCGGGAGAAATCTCGATTATGAATATTCGTACAACGAAACCGTTACGATAACTCCTCGGAATTATCCGTTTGAATATCGCGCGGCAAATACAACTCCAAAAAGCCACTATGCCATGATAGGCATGGCTTTCGTTCAAAGCGACTATCCGCTCTATTATGACGCGACTAACGAAAAAGGTTTGAGCATGGCGGGACTTAATTTCCCCGGCAATGCCGACTACAAGCCGCTCGACAAAACAAAGGACAATATATCGCCGTTCGAGTT
Organism: uncultured Clostridia bacterium; assembly: GCA_947627075.1. Classification (GTDB taxonomy): domain Bacteria; phylum Bacillota; class Clostridia; order Christensenellales; family Pumilibacteraceae; genus CAG-552. Next base: position 985 of record CANQUR010000014.1, on the reverse strand, counting down.
TATTCCATGGATACTCTCGGACTGCGCGACCGTAAAAGAAGCGCGCGTCAAGTTGAGCCGTATCAATTTGGTAAAAATAGATTTCAGCGATAAATTGCCCCTTTCCCCTCTTCATTGGATGATCTCGGACAAAAACGAAAGTATTGTGGTCGAAAGCGTAAAGGACGGGCTTAAAGTATACGACGATCCCGTGAACGTAATGACAAACAATCCGACCTTTGACTTCCACCTTATCAACCTATCGAACTACATGGGGCTTACGCGCGATGATCCTACCGACAGATTTTCGGACAAATTGTCGCTCAAACCGTATTCCCGCGGCATGGGAGGCATAGGCTTGCCCGGAGATCTGTCCTCGGCTTCTCGCTTTGTAAAGGCGGCGTTCACTCTGCTCAATTCGGAATGCGGCGACAGCGAGCTCGAAAGCGTGACTCAATTTTTTCATATCCTCGGTTCCGTCGCTCAACAAAAGGGCTGTTGCCGCGTGGAAAAGGGATTCGAATACACCATTTATTCGTCGTGTTGCAACACCGACAAGGGTATTTATTACTATACAACCTATCAAAACGGGCAAATTTACGGCGTGGATATGTTTAGTGAAAATTTGGACGGTAAAAAGCTTGTTTCTTTCCCGTTAAAGAGCGGCGAGCTGAAAATCCAAAATAGATAACCTCGGCTGATGAGGGCAAAAAATCACCTTATGAAAGGCTTCCCCTTTTTGTAAAAGGGGAAGCTCCCGCGTAGCGGGTGATGAGGATTTTATACTATATGATTATCTTTTATTACACCCTCACCACCTCGTCGCAACGGGCGCTTGTTGGATAAGACCCTCCTCACCGCCTCTCGGCGGAGCTCCCCCCGATATGAACTTTTTACGTTTTTACATGCGTTATTTGCGGGGGAAGCCTTTCGTGTGGTCGCATCGCTCTATGCCCGAGCTATGAAAGAAAGTTTGGTCGTGCGGTAGCAAGCCTTCCCCCCGAGT
>CANQUR010000013.1 GCA_947627075.1 uncultured Clostridia bacterium | reverse complement strand
GAAAACTTGAAATCGTTCATTTCAAGCGCGACCTTGATAAGCCCGCAAATACTTGTATCATCTTCCAATAAAAACACGTTTCCTTTCATAGCTCTATTATACCACCTTTCAAAAACTTTGGGCAAGCGTTCGGCAAGTATCAACCGAAACGACCGTTGATATAATCATCAGTCCGTTTATCCTGCGGGTGTGAGAAAATCTCTCTCGTTTCGTTCATCTCTATCATTTCACCGAGCAAAAAATATGCCGTATGATCGGAAATACGAAATGCCTGTTGCATATTGTGCGTTACCATGATAACGGTCATTTTCTTTTTGAGCTCCATACATAGCTCCTCTATTTTGGCGGTGGAAATGGGATCGAGCGCGCTCGTCGGCTCATCCATTAAAAGTATTTGCGGCTCGACTGCAAGCGCACGAGCAATGCACAGCCTTTGCTGTTGTCCGCCCGAAAGACCGAGCGCCGATTTATTCAGCCTGTCTTTCACTTCGTCCCACATTGCCGCGCCCTTTAATGACCGTTCCACAATGCCGTCAAGTTCGCTTTTATTGCGCAAGCCGAAGGTACGCGGTCCGTAGGCGATATTGTCGTACACACTCATCGCAAGCGGATTTGGGCGTTGAAAGACCATACCCACGTTTTTGCGAAGTCGAGCCAAATCGCACCGCCTGTCATAGATATTCTCGCTCCCGATTTTGATCTCGCCCGTAATTTTACAGCCCTCAACAAGGTCGTTCATGCGATTGAGAGATTTTATAAGCGTAGATTTTCCGCAACCGGAAGGGCCTATGAGCGCAGTCAGATTATTTTTTGGAATGTCCATAAACACGCTTTTAAGGGCGTGAAAGTTCGCGTAATATAAATTCATCTCTTTGATGGAAACGGCTATATCGCTGCTTAAATCGTAGGCAGTTATCGTTCGTGACTTGCTCTTTTGTTCTCTTGCGCCGATTTCCATGTTGCGTTTTTTGAGTAATATCATACTTTTTTTCTCCTTTTGAATAGCCATTCGATAAGCGTGACCATTGCGTTAATAAAAACCACTATAAACATCAGTAGTGCGGCGGTGGCATACGCCTCGTCGGTGTGCGTGCCCTCTGCCATAAACCTGTATATCATAACCGCGAAAGTAGAACCTTTTGACTTAAAGCCCGTGGGCATATAAATCGACGAACCCGCTGTGTATATAAGAGCCGCGCTCTCCGAAACGATCCTACCGATCGAAAGTATTATTGAAGTGATTATACCCGATAGCGCTTGCGGAAGTACTACCTTAAAAATCGTGCGTAATTTTCCTGCGCCGAGAGCGTAACTTGCTTCCCGCATACTGTCGGGGACTTCCGAAAGGCTCTGCTCGGTGCTCCTTATTACGGTGGGCAAAATAATGAGCGCAAGCGTAATTCCGCCCGCTATGATCGAATAGCCGAAATTACACGCCTTTACGAAAAACAACAGTCCGAACAGCCCGAAAATTATCGAGGGAATACCTGCAAGGGTGTCGATAAATATCCTCACCGTCTTAACAAACGGTCCGTTTTTGGCGTATTCGTTGAGGTATATTGCCGCGCCGATCCCCAATGGCAAAGCTATCGCAAGCGCAAGAAAGATAAGCATTGCCGTACTTGCGAACGCAGGGCTGAGCGAAGAGTGTCTGTTGGTGCTTTCACCGAATATGAACTCCGAATTTAGGTGAGGTAACCCATTTATAAGCACGAATAATACTATAAACGCAAGAATGAACGCCATGATCACAGCGATGATCCAACTTATGATCCAAAGCACGTCCTGCGCGCTACCCGCCCGTCTATACGAGCGCATACCCTCTATTACGTTGTTTTCGTTTATCCTACGCGTAAAAAAGTGATTGCCCGCAATCTTGCCGCGCCTTGTTAAAAGCAGTAAAAGATTGAGGATCAAAACAAAGACAAGCAGTATAAAGCCCGAACCCATCAGCGCAGAAGTGTGCAATTCGCCCGCATATCCCATGTCGCGCACGATTACTGTCGTGAGAGTCGAAAAAGGGACGAACAATCCCGATGGATAGGCGTTTGCGCCACCAACGAGCATCTGCACAGCCATGGTTTCGCCCACAGCTCTGCCTACGCCTAAAATCATGCCGGCAAGTATGCCGTTTTTGGCGGAGGGAACAAGTACGCGCCACACGGCTTGATTCTTTGTACAGCCGAGCGCAAGCGCACCTTCGTAGTAGTTGGACGGCACGTTTTTGAGCGAGTTTTTTGCCACGGAAGCAATAGTCGGCACTATCATGATCGATAAAATTATAGTGCTCGATAATAGCCCCGTACCCATAAATCCCTTATCCGCAAGGTTGAACGCATTTGTAAACGCCGGCACGATAAATGCATATCCGAACAATCCGTAAATTATCGAGGGTATGCCCGCCAACAGATTTATAAGTTGTTCGTATGGTTTTTTAAGCCACTTTGGACAATAATACACCATCCACACGGCAATAAACAGCGCAATTACTCCGCCTATCAGCACAGAAAGAGAAGTAAGGCAAAGGCTACCGACTATCAAGGGTAGCACGCCGAAGTTCTCCGCGTCGGTATTCCACACGTCGGAAAAGATAAACTTAAAAAATCCTACTTTTTGAAATACGGGTACGGACGCATACAAAATGAAGAATATTATGCCGAAAACGACTATCACGGAAAATGCCGCAAGGGCGGAAAAAACCGCCTTTGCAACGCCTTCACCATTTATTTGCGGCTTTGCCCTATTATTTGTTTTGTCCATAGGTGGATACGCATCCTTCTTTGGTGATTATCGCCTGCGCTTCTTCGCTCATTATGTAGTCATAAAAGCCCTGTGCCGCAGGCGAAAGTTCATGCGTGGTGGATAGAACAATCGTAAACGGCCTTTGCAGTTGATAACTGCCGTTCAAAACATTTTGAGTAGTTGCCTCAACATATTCATCCGCGCCGTATGCCTTGAATTTGAGCGCCTTCAAAGTCGAGGTATTTGCAAGAAGTGAACCGAGCGATATATATCCGACCGCTGCCGTGTTGGACTGCAACAGCGCTATTACGCTACCCGTCGAAGACTGCTCGTTCCAGCCTGCCGTACCGTAACTGTTGGAATATTCGCTCTTTATGTCCTTGCCGTCGGCGTCTTTTATCTTTTCGTTAAAGCCCTCGCGAGTGCCGCTACTGCCTTCCCTTATTATCGCTGTGGTTATCGTATTTTGTATGGGCGTTCGATTCATATATAGGTCGAAAACTTCATCGTTTGTTACCTCGTTTACCGCGCAGTTTTTATTGACTGCGAGCGCAATACCGTCTAAACAGAGCTGTACGCCCTTTACTCCGTCCGCCTCGGGAACCGCTTTGGAAGCAAGTCCGAAATCGTTCAAGCCCGCTTTCGTATCGGAAATACCGACGGACGAGCCGCCTTGATTTACTTCTATCCTCACTTCGGGGTGAGCGTCCTCGTATTCGGCCGCGAGGGCTTCCATTAAGTCGGTCATAGAAGTAGAACCCGAAAGGGTAATTACGGTTACTTCGTCTTTTGCACACCCTGCAAATGCTCCCATGCTTACAATACCGATCGCAAGGCAAATTACAAATGTTAAAATTCTTCTTTTCATTTCTTTGTTTCTCCTTTTTTCTTTTGTGCCTTCATTGTAACCATTAATGGTAATAAACTTGCGCATAAAGTTGTAATAAAACCGTAAAATCTTTCAAAAAGAGAAACATTTGGTCGCCTCTCTATATCATATAGGAGGCGACAAAACTGCCGATGAAATAAGACTGCGGAGGGATTTTTTGCGTCATTTTACGCCATTGAAAAAATTTTTCCAAGCATCGGATAAGAGCATATCCTTGCCGATATTAAATAGAGTAAGCTCGTTTGGAGCAAAATTATCAAGCTCGTCCCACGCTATCGGAAAGGACACGGGGGCGCCGTCCCGCGCGCGCAAAGAGTAGGGCGCGACCGCAGTCGCTCCGTCCGTGTTGCGTTGCCAATCTATAAAGATCTTGCCGTGTCTTTTGTCCTTTTTGATATTTGACGTATATTTATCCGGATATTTTGCCGCAATAAGCTCTGCCACCGAACGGGCGAAGGACGAAAATTGCTCTATCGACGGCATATCTTTCATGGGCACGACTATATGATACCCCTTGCCGCCGCTCAATTTTATAAACGACTTTAATTTAAGCTCCTTTAATGCTTTTCGTATATCCAAAGCTCCCTGCTTTACGGCGTTAAGATTTAGCCCCTCGTCGGGATCGAGGTCAAAGACCATAAAATTCGTATACCCGTTAAAGCAAGCCGTGTGAAATTCCACCGTTCCGAGTTGCACTTCTTTTATTATATCGGAAGCCGAATTTATATATATCAACGAGGTTTTATCGCCACTCGGATGCTTTTTGTAAAAGCGATTTTCAATGCCGCTGTTGCAACGCACAATGGTTATGGGGCGATCTGTAAGATAGGGTAGCATTTTATCCGCAACGCTCTCGTAGTAGCGTGCTATCTGTATTTTTGTTACCGCCGGATGGTTGTATATAAGCTTTTGAGGGTTGGTGATCGTGACGCCCGAAATCGCATTCGGGTCCTCGTTTTTGACGGTTAACACGCTCTTGTCCTCTCTTATCCCCTTAAAACTTGCCTGTCGTACAAGTCCGCCGTCCGTCCATTCGGCAAACTCCACCTCAGCCATCAAGAAAGGCTTTAACCAGTGAACGTTCTTTTGCTTGCATTGTACCGTAGGCGAACCCGAGTGCCCTTCGAACCTTTTTTTCAGCTCCGAGGCGACTTTTTTATTTATCCCCGTGCCCACTTTGCCTGCATAAGTCAGTTTTGAGCCGTTATAATAGCCGAGCAACAAAGAACTCACTTCCTTTTTTTCGTTTGTATAGCCCAAAATAACAAACTCTTGCCTGTGTCTGCATTTTACCTTCAACCAATCGTCGTCGAAGTAGGACGAATTTTTGCGTTTGCATACTATGCCCTCTAAATTTAGTTCCTTGACCGAATTGAATAAAGCGTGACCGTCCGAAAAACTTTCGCTGAAAGCGAGGACGGGAGACGCGTCTTTTAATAGCTCTTTCAATCTGTTCTTGCGCTCGACGAGGGGCAAAGAGCGAATGTCTATGCCGTTATCTATAAGCAGATCGAAGGCTATAAAGCAAAGCTCGTCCTTGCCCGAATAGTGTGCAAGCGCCGAAAAGTCGGTCTTGCCGTCCTTTATCACCGTCATTTCTCCGTCGAGAACGACGTTTTTGTCCTTCAAAAATTCACTCATAGCCTTTGCCGCCACCGAGAATTTTTCGGTCGCGTCGTTGTGATTGCGCGTGTAAAGCTTGACCTTGTCGCCCTCGACAAATGCCAAAATCCTATATCCGTCGTACTTAATTTCGTACAGCCAATCCTCGCCCGTGGGAATATCGGCTGTCGCCTTTGCTTGCTTTGACACTATATCGCCGACGGAGAAATCGCTTTTGTTTATAATGCTTGTTGTGTCGGTTATTTCGGGCGCACCGGCGTATTCGTCCTTTTCTTTTATAAGTAGCCAATTGTCCTTGTCGCCACCTATTTTAACGAGCGCCCAACTGCCGTTAAGTCGCTTTCCGTGCAAGGTAAATTTCAACGAGCCGCTTTTCAGCCCTTTATTAAAGTCGGTGTTTTGATTGTATGTTCCCTTATCCCATAGCGTGACCTTGCCTCCGCCGTATTGACCTTTGGGGATCATTCCTTCGAAGTCCGCATAGTCTATGGGGTGATCCTCCACTTTTACGGCGAGTCGCCTTTGCTTTGTGTCGAAAGACGGTCCTTTTGGGATAGCCCAGCTCAACAGTACGCCTTCGTATTCGAGGCGAAGGTCGTAATGAGTTCGCCTTGCTTCGTGATATTGCACCGAAAAGATGCCTTTTTTGCCTTTTTTTGTGCCGTAAGGCTCCTTTGTTATCGAAAAGTCGCGTTTACTTCTATATGCCGTAAGTCCCATATAAATATTATCCGCATACCGCAAAATTATATTTATAAAATAAAAATTTCTTGCAAGAGCGGTCAAAAAGTGTTACAATATATCCAAATGGAAGAAAGATTTATGGGGTTTGAGCCCGTGTTCGACGCAAACAGCAAAATTTTTATCCTCGGAAGCTTTCCGAGCGTGCTTTCGCGAAAGGGCGGATTTTATTACGGCAACAAACAAAATCGCTTTTGGGCTATGCTCGCTTCGGCATTCGGGTGTGAAAAACCGAATACCAACGAGGAAAAGCGAGAGCTTGCGTTAAGTCACGGCATAGCTTTGTGGGATATAGTGACCGAGTGCGAGATAAAGGGCTCTATGGACGCGGATATAAAAAACTATGCAGTTGCCGACCTGACGCGAGTTCTTAATGCGTCAAGGATAGAAAAAATTTTACTTAACGGCGCAAGGGCTTACGAAATTTTTTGCGCACACTATAAGGAGCTTATAAATATAGCCAAAAGGATGCCGTCTACGAGCAGTGCTAACGTGCGTTTCGATATGGAAAAATGGATAAAGGAGTTATTATGAAGGACAAAAATGCAGTCGCTCTCGGCGAGAAAAAAGCCGAGCTTGTGATAAAGGACGCTCGATATCTCAATGTGTTTACGGGCGAAATATTAAAGGGCGATATAGCCATCGAAAACGGTTATATCGTGGGCATAGGCGATTACGAGGGCGAAAAGAGCTATTATACCGACGGGCTGGTGATACCCGGTTTTATAGACGGGCATGTCCATATCGAAAGCTCCATGGCAACGCCTATAAACTTTGCCGCAGAAGCAAAAAAACACGGGACGACTACCGTCGTTTGCGATCCGCACGAAATAGCCAACGTTGCGGGCGAATACGGCATAGAGTTCATGTTAAAGAGCGCCGCCTGTGCGGATATAGACTTCAAATTCATGCTTCCGTCCTGCGTGCCCGCAACGCCCTTGGACGAAAATTATAAGACGCTTGACGCAAAGGAGTTGCATAAGCTTTACAAGGCAAAGGACGTAATAGGACTTGCCGAGGTTATGGACGTAGGCGCGGTAATAAGCGGAAATGACGACATGTATCGCAAAATAAAGGACGCATTGTCGCACGGGTATCGCGTAGACGGGCACGCTCCTTCGCTTTGCGGCAAGCCCTTAAACGCGTATGTGATGAGTGGCATAGCCTCCGACCACGAGTGTACTGCTATGAGCGAGGCGCTCGAAAAGTTGCGGCTCGGGCAATTTATTATGATAAGGCAGGGTACGGCGGCTCACAACTTGCGTGAATTATTGCCGCTTATCGACAAATACTACAATAGGTGTATGTTCGTCACTGACGATCTCCATCCCGAGGGCTTAATGAAAGGGCATATCGATAGCATAGTAAGAGAAGCGGTGAGCCTCGGCGCGGATAAGATAAAGACGCTTATTTCGGCGACATACGTTCCGGCGATGTATTTCGGACTTGACGACCGTGGCGCGATCGCACCGGGAAGGAGAGCGGATCTCGCGGTTTTAAGCGAGGATCTGTTCGTGATAGATTCGTTCTTTGGCGGAAAGCCCAAAAGTCGACACGCTCCGAAATGGGAGTTTTCGTCCTTTGACGTAAAGCCGATAGAGCTTTCGGACATAAAGTGCGAAAAAGGTGTAATAGGACTTGTGCCCGGGCAACTTCTTACACGCGATCTCGGTGATAATTATGGCGACTGCGTAAAATTGCTTTGCGTCGAACGTCATCACGGAACGGGGCATAAGGCTGCGTGCTATTTGAGCGGCTATGGCATAAAAGAAGGCGCGGTGGCGACAAGCATAGCGCACGACTCGCATAATATAATAGCGGCGGGAAGCGACGAATATTTAGTGAAGGCGGTAAACAAGCTCATTGAAATGGGCGGAGGCATAGTCGTAGTCGGAAAGGAAAAAACAATGACTTTGCCGCTCGAAATAGGCGGCATAATGAGCGAAAAATCGGTAAAAGAGCTTGCGACCGAACTTGAAGAAATAAAAAATTTCGCTTATTCCTTGGGGGTAAGCCGCGACATAGATCCGTTTATGACGTTGTCATTTTTGAGCTTGCCCGTCATTCCCGAAATCAGGCTGTTGCCTTCGGGAATAGTCAAAATATAACATGGGGGTTAAATTATGGAATGTGATGTGATAATAATAGGCGGAGGACCGGCGGGCATGACCGCGGCGATATATTTGAAACGCGCGGGAAAAAACGTAATATTGTTCGAGGGCAACGCCATGGGCGGAACGCTGAAAAGGCTCAAACGAATAGAGAATTTTCCCGGAAGCGTTAGTGACAACGGCTCGGAGATTGCCGCTCGAATGGAAGCGCAGGCGCGTTCTTTCGGTACTACAATAGTGAACGAGTTTGTATCGAAGGTGCAAAAGAGCAAGGACGGCTTTAACGTTTTTACCGAAACGGAAATGTACAAGGCAAAATACGTCATTTATGCGGGCGGAATAGTACGCAATCGTCCCGAGGCGGAGAAAAAATTTCGCGGTAGCGGAGTAAGTTATTGCGCCGTTTGCGACGGCAACTTTTTTCGCGGAAAGACCGTGGCGGTAGTCGGCGACGGCGAGGCGGCTTTTCGTGACATAAAGTATCTTTTGCCTATATGCAAAAAGGTGTATCATATCTACACCGTTCAACCTATGGACGGCGTGGAAGCGGTAAAGGGAAATGTGGAAAATTTTTTGGGAGAAGCCGCGCTTAACGGCATTGTCGTAGGTGGCAAAACGATCGAGCTCGACGGCGCGTTTATCGCCATGGGCGGAGAAGTACGCGAGCTTATCAAGGGGCTCGAATTCAAAAACGGACTTATAGCAAGCGACAACGGGAAAACGAATATAGAAAATTTCTTCGTTGCGGGCGACGCCGCCGCGGGCAGTATGCGTCAAGTAGTTTCGGCATGCTACGACGGCGCAAAAGTCGCAGAGTATTGCATATAAACCGCATCAAAAAAACAGCCGAGAGCCACAAATAAGCTCTCGGCGATCTTTTAATAGATGTATTGTCGGAAGGTCAATTTATTTCCTTTCCCATTTCATATGCCTTTTTGTATGCGGGCGTTTTTTGTACCGATCCTTTTTCGTCCGCTCCGATGCCGTAAACAATGCCGGCAAGGCTGACATCTTTGAAGCAATCTATCCAGCCTTCTATCTCCTTTTTTGCTCCGTCCATAGCCGATCTGTCATCCTCGGCGGAGGTGGCAAGTAGGTATACGGCTTTGAATTTATTCTCTTTCGGATAAAGCGGATTGAGTCTGTCGAGGAAGGTCTTGAGTTGTCCGCATATGCTGTAATAGTATATGGGAGTCGCAAAAACGAGCACGTCTGCATTTTGAACAGTGGGCAATATTTCGTTTATTTTGTCGCTGTGTATGCATTTGCCCGTTTTGAGGCAAGAAAGGCAACCTATACAAAACTCGGGTCGAATGTCACGCAAATTTACAGTAGTTACCGCATTGCCGTTTTCGGACGCGCCCAATGCGAATTGCTCCGCGAGCGCTTCGGAATTGCCGCCTTTGCGAAAGGACGAATTGATTATCACTATGTTTTTCATAAGTACTCCTTTTTGTTTTGAATCTTTTATACGATCATATGGTTTTGCCCATGATGTATGCTTTATACGGTGCGTCGGTATTCTTTATGTCGCCTATGTCTGTCGCTTCGCCGTAAAGCACGCCCGCTATATTGGCATCGTAACAGTCCGCCCAACCTTGGATACCATTGACGATGTTGTCAACGGCATTTTTGTTTTCGTCCGAAGCGGTCGCAAGGATATATATGGTCTTGAAATCATTTTCTTTGGGCATAAGCGGATACATTCTGTCAAGAAAGGTCTTTAATTGCCCGGACATTTCATAATAGTATATCGGAGTGGCGAAAACGAGCACGTTGGAATGTTGTATGATCGAGTATATCTCATTCATGTCGTCTTTTTGAATGCAACGATTGTGACTTTGGCAATACAGACAGCCCTTACAAAAATTGAGCTTTATATCACAAAGCTCGATTTTGCGGACTGCGTGTCCCGCGTCACGAGCGCCTCGAGCAAATTCGTCGGCAAGAAAGTCGGAGTTCCCGCCCTTGCGAGGAGAAGAAGAAACTACAAAAACCTTTTTGCCCATAATGCCTCCGATGATATTTTATAATAAAAATACTACGTTTCGTACGAGATTATTATACATTTTTTGTATCAATAAGTCAAATAATTGCGAATGATAACAAAATAAACTTTTTTGATAAAAACCTTTACATTTACTTGCCTTGTATCAAAAATTGTGCTATAATTCTTTAGCTAAATATGATCCTTACTCCCTGAACAAGGGGGTCAATAGACCAAAAGGAGGTGGAATATATGAAAAAGTATGAAGTTCTGTATATTCTGGCGGACAATCTTGATGATGCGACGAAGGAAAGCTTTATAACGAGATTCGAAAATCTTGTTACCGAAGCGGGCGGCGAAGCCACGGTTACCAAGTGGGGCAGCCGCAAGCTTGCTTATGAAGTCAATTACAAGAGCGAAGGCTATTATGTGCTTATGGAATTCACGGCAAATCCCGAGCTCCCGCTTGAGATGGAGCGTCAAATGCGCATTGCCAAAGATGAGATCTTACGTTTCATGATAACGGTAAAAGAGTAAGATTGAGAGGTGAGTTATGAATAAATGTGTTTTGGTAGGCAACCTTACAAGAGATCCGGAGCATACGACTACCGCTAACGGTATATCGGTGTGCAGATTTTCCATTGCCGTAAATCGAAATTATACAAGCAGTAGCGGCGAACGCGAAGCGGATTTTATCAATATAGTCGCTTGGCGAGGTCTTGCCGATAACTGCGGTAAATATCTTGTAAAAGGCAATAAGGTCGCAGTGAGCGGATCTATTCAAACTCGAAATTACGAGGATAAGGACGGCAACAAGAGATATGCGACCGAAGTCGTCGCAGATGATGTCGAATTCCTTACTCCGAAGGGCGAGGGCGCTTCGGCAGGACCTCGCACACCGTCCGCTTCCGGTTCGAAGCCTGTCATGGAGCTTGAGCCCGTGGACGATTCCGAACTGCCATTCTAATATTAAAGGAGAATAATCATTATGGATAAAAAAACGCCAAACAAAGTCGTTGAAGGCGATGACAAGACCAAAAAGATCAAGCGCGTTCAAAAGAAAAAGGTTTGTCAGTTTTGCATAGACAAGGTAGAGCACATCCATTACAAAGATGTTACCAAGCTTCGCCGCTATATTACCGAAAAGGGTAAAATAGTTCCGCGTCGTACATCGGGCGTGTGCGCAATGCATCAAAGAGAGCTTACGACAGCTATCAAGCGCGCAAGGTACATGGTGCTTTTGCCGTTCAAGGCAGAATAAAGAAAAACAAAGGCGGGATCCAAACGGTTCCGCTTTATTTAATTTCGGAGGCTAAATGATTTCTGTAAACGATATAAGCTTGCAGTTCGGGGCAAGGGTGCTTTTTGACCATGTCAACTTAAAGTTCACAAAGGGCAACTGTTACGGCATAATAGGTGCAAACGGCGCGGGCAAATCCACTTTTTTGAAGATACTCGCGGGCGAAATAGAACCGAATAAGGGCGATGTGACCATCGACAAAAACGAACGCATGAGTATTTTGGCTCAAAACCAAAACGCTTATGACGATTGTACCGTCCTCGATACCGTTATGTGGGGGCATAAACGCCTTATGGAACTCAAGCTTGCGCGAGACGAATTATATGCAAAAGAGGACTTTTCGGACGAGGACGGAATGAAAGCGACCGAGCTTGAAACCGAATTTGCCGAGCTTAACGGTTACGAGGCGGAGTCGGACGCGGAAACGCTACTTAATCAACTTAAAATCGACAGCGAACTGTTTTACACTCCCATGTCCGAGGTGGATCCCAAGATCAAGGTCAAGGTGTTGCTTGCGCAAAGCTTATTCGGCAAGCCCGATATCCTCATACTCGACGAGCCGACCAACAACCTCGACGTAAAAAGCGTGCGCTGGCTCGAGGATTATATCATGGAACTCGAAGACAGCATAATTATCATTGTGTCGCACAACCGCCACTTCCTCAACCGCGTATGCACTCACATTTGCGACGTGGACTTCAAAAAGATAAAGATCTATGTGGGCAACTACGACTTTTGGTACGAGAGCTCGCAACTTCTTTTGCGCCAAAGCAAAGAGCAAAACAAGAAGATCGAGGCGCGCGCAAAGGAGTTGCAGGAATTCATCGCAAGGTTCTCCGCCAACGCGAGCAAAAGCAAGCAGGCTACGAGCCGAAAAAAAGAGCTCGAAAAGCTCAAACTCGAAGATATACAGCCGTCCAGTCGCCGCTATCCTTTTATAGAATTCAAGTTCGAGCGCGAAATAGGCAACGAGATACTCGAAGTCGAAGGGCTCACAAAGAAGGGCTTTTTCGAAAACGTATCTTTTAGACTCAAGAAGGGCGACAAGATAGGCTTCGTTTGTCGCAACGGACAGAATATTTCCATGCTGTTCGATTGCATTATGGGGTTGGAAAAGCCGGACGCGGGCACGGTAAAATGGGGACAAACCATAATTCCGACCTACCTTCCGCAAAATTATGACAACTTTTTCGACGGCGTCGATCTTACGCTCGTGCAATGGATAGACCAATATTCAAAGGACCACTACGAGGAGTATTTGCGCGGCTGGCTGGGACGAATGTTGTTTTCGGGACAAGAGGCGCTCAAAAAGGCGTCGGTGCTTTCGGGCGGAGAAAAGGTGCGTTGTATGCTCGCACGTATGATGCTTCAAGGCGGCAATTTTCTTGTAATGGATGAGCCAACCAACCACCTCGATCTCGAGAGCATAACCGCACTCAATAAGGGCATGATAAATTTCAAGGGCAATATGCTCTTTGTGTCGCATGACCAGGAGATCATGGAAACGGTGGCAAACCGTATTATCGAGATAGACGGAACGAAAGTCTTTGATAAGGACATCACCTACGACGAATATTTGGATCTGTGAGAACGCCTTCGGACAATGAATTTAATTCTTATCATGCAGTCCGTAAAATTGACAACGCTTATCATCTGTGATACAATAGACAAGCCGACATATACAAAAGAGCAAGGATCGGCATTTCGGAGGATTTTATGAAAAACTCGGACAAAAAATATCAGGCTTACCTCAATATATTGAAAGCCGAACTTGTACCGGCGCTCGGCTGTACCGAGCCTATCGCGCTCGCATATTGTGCGGCAAAGGCGCGAGCGACTCTCGGCGTCATTCCGGACAGAGTGAAGGTTGAGGCGAGCGGCAATATCATTAAAAATGTAAAGAGCGTCATAGTTCCTCATACAGGCGGCAAAAAAGGCATAGCTGCCGCGGCAGGCATAGGTATTATTGCCGGCGACGAGAACGCCGAATTGCAAGTATTGAGCGGTACGACCGAGGAGCAAACAAAGGCTTTGGACGAATATCTTGCCAAAACGCCAATAGAAGTTGTTTCGCTGGAAAGCGACAATGTGCTCGATATGATAATTCACGTATATAAAGGTAGCGACGAAGCGTCCGTTAGGATAGCAGGCAAGCATACAAATATCGTACATATCGAAAAGAACGGCGAGGTCGTTTTCGATAAGGCGACCGACAAGTCCATGGGCAAAAAGAGCGCCGATTATTCGCTTCTTACCATGAACGATATTTGCGATTTCGCTTTTACGGCGGCTATCGACGATGTAAAGGAGTTGCTTGACAAACAGCTCGAATGTAATTCCGCACTTGCCGAAGAGGGGCTCAAAAACGATTACGGTTCCAACATAGGCAAGGTATTGCTTGCCACTTATGGCAATGACATACACGTACGAGCTCGCGCCAAAGCGGCGGCGGGATCGGACGCTCGCATGAACGGTTGCACCAAACCGGTAGTCATAAATTCGGGCAGTGGCAATCAAGGCATGACGGTTTCGTTGCCCGTGCTCGAATATGCAAAAGAGCTTGGTTCGAGCAATGAGCAACTTTATCGCGCGCTTTTGATATCCAACCTTACTGCGATCTATATCAAGACGGGCATAGGTACGCTTTCCGCCTATTGCGGAGCGGTGAGCGCGGGCGCGGCGGCAGGTGCGGGCATAGCGTATTTGCACGGTGCGAACGTAAAGGAAATAGAGCAGACGGTGGTCAACGCTTTGGCGATAACTTCGGGCATCATTTGCGACGGAGCAAAGGCGTCGTGCGCGGCGAAGATAGCGGTGGCGGTGGACTCCGGCATTCTCGGGTACGAAATGTGCAAAAAGGGGCAGCGCTTCAACGGCGGCGACGGAATTGTGGCGGATGAGATCGAAAAGACCATTCGCAACGTCGGCGCGCTCGGGAAGGACGGCATGCACGAAACGGATAAGGAAATATTGTATATAATGACTTGTTGTGATTAGATAGGTTGATTTTTAGCTATAATTAATACAAGCAGAAATGCTTGCTAGTAAGGGCATTTCTGCGACGTAGATATCGAGAACAATCCTATGTTTGATTTAAGCGACGACGAAAAAATCGTGTAGTTGCCCAAAGAATATTAAATAAGCATCAAAAGGCTTTTGAGGAACTTGGAAAGTGATCAAATTTTTCAAGGAAAAAGTAGAGCTGTTGCATAAAATAATGCTTAACTTTCCTTGAAGTGAAGAATAATATGAACATAAAAAGCGTCTAAATCGTAGGTATTTTTATGAAGCAAGTAATAATAGTTTTTATCCTTGAAGAATACAGTTGAAAAAAGAAGAGCCACTCTTGAGTGATCAAAGAGAGGCTCATTTTATATGGTTCGAAGGGAAGGTCAGCTGTCCTTTTTTTCTTCTCCGAGGATATCTTCTATAAGATTCAACATGGAGTCTATATTTATCGGCTTGGCAAGATGTCCGTTCATGCCGACGGCATAGGCGTTGGCTTTGTCTTCCTCGAATGCATTGGCTGTCATCGCGATAATGGGAATGCTTGCAAGAGCTTTGTTTTCCAATGCTCGAATATACTTTGAAGCCTCGTATCCGTTCATTATCGGCATTTGTACGTCCATAAGTATAATGTCATAGTAGCCTGCTTGAGATCTTTCGACCATATCGCAAGCGACTTTTCCGTTTTCGGCAGTTTCTACTACAAAGCCGGATTCGATAAGTATTTCTTCGGCGATCTCTCTGTTGAGTTCATTGTCCTCGACCAAAAGTATTCGCTTGCCGCCGAACGAATGCTCCTTGTTGACGCTTTCGGCTTTGGGAGCTGCCTTGCCCAAGCTCTTTTCGAGCGCACGGTGAAGGTCGGACGCAAACAGCGGTTTGCTTATGAAGCCCGTAACTCCGGCATCCATGGCGTCTTGTTCTATGTCTGTCCAATCGTATGCCGACATGAGTATTATGGGAGAATCATTGCCGATTATCGCTCGGATCTGTCGTACCGTAGCTATGCCGTCCATATCGGGCATTGCCCAATCTATTATATATACTTCGAATGGATGACCCAATTCTATAGCTTCCTTGGTGCGAACTATGGCTTCTTTTCCGGTGACAGTCCATTCTGCATGCATACCTATTTGACGAAGCATTTTCGATACGCTTTGACACGAAATAAGGTCGTCATCCACAACGAGCGAGTAAAGTCCGTTTAACTCTGCCAATGCGAAATGCTCCGGCTCGGCATTCGCGAATTTGAGCTCGAGCGTTACCGTGAATTCGGTTCCCTTGCCTTGCTCGCTCTCTACCGAAATGTTGCCGCTCATCATGTCCACGATGTTTTTGGTGATAGCCATTCCGAGCCCTGTACCTTGAATGCCGCTGACGGTCGAGTTTCGTTCGCGTGTAAATGGCTCAAAGACCGTCTTTGCAAATTCCGCGCTCATACCTATACCCGTATCCTTTACGCTGAATACATAAGTGCCGTAGCCTTCCTTTTCACAAGGCTTTTGAATTACTTTGATGAATACGGAGCCGCCGCTCTTTGTGAATTTGATGGCGTTGGATGTGAGGTTGAGCATTATTTGATTGAGTCTGAGTTTGTCGCAAAATACCTCTTCGTTCGTCACGTCTACGGTGTCGATGAAAAGCTCGAGATTTTTTGAATGTATGTCGGACTGAATGATGTTTCTCAAACCTTGCAATATATCGGCAAGATTTTCGGGGCGATCTTCAATATGGACCTTGCCCGATTCTATTCTGCTCATGTCGAGCACGTCGTTTATGAGCGAGAGTAGGTGATTCGAAGCTTGAGATATTTTCGTCAGATAATCGAGGGCGCGATCTTTGTTGTCGATGTGCGTCGTAGCCAATGCCGTAAAGCCTATTATGGCGTTCATAGGCGTACGTATATCGTGAGACATATTATTCAAAAATGTGGTTTTCGAACGGTTTGCGGCGTCGGCTGCGTGTAACGCCAAGGACAATTCGTTGGTTTGCTCTTGCAATTTGCTTGTTGCTTCGGTCACTTTTTTTTGCAACTTGTGTTGATTTAAGGTCCTAACTACGAGCATGGCGATTACAAACAAGAGCGACAAGATCGCGGTGACTATGACGACTATATATATCGGATTTCGACGAAGAAAATAAATGAGCCCGCCGTTTGCGGACGGTCTGAATTTCGACACTTCTTCCGAAACTATGGATGAAGTCGCGCTTTGATCGAGTCCGATGACGCATTTGTTCAATATGGATAGCAGCAACGGACTTTGATCTTTATTTTTTACGCCTATAGTATAGTCGGAAGATGCCTCGCCGATGAGTTCCGAAATGAGTATGTTTTTATCGTCCTCCCAAATGTATCTTTCGGCAACATATGACAAAGTTATGGTTGCATCGCATTCACCGCTTTTGACGGCTGCGATGCTTTCGTCCAAGGATGAATATTGAAATGTCCGAGTGTTTTCCCCGACATATTTATCCAAATAGTTCGAATATGAATTGTCTACATATTTTATTGTTGCGAATTTCGTAGCGGCGCCGTTCGCGTCTCGTCGCTTGATCATAGTATGAGTTGTCGTATAATATATATCGGTAAGTTTGTAGCCCGCTTCTTCGGCGAAAAAAAGATCGTCGTTAAAATCAAGCACAATGTCTATCTCGTTATTGGAAGATGCGCGTTGCTCGTAGTATTCGGCGCGATTCTTTACGAAAATATATTCGAATGACAATTTCGTGCCGTCCGAAGCTTTTACATTTTCCGTCATTTTTTCGAACATAGAGGGCATGATGCCCTTTGCTTCACCGTTCTCGAAATATGAGTATGGCGCTCTGTCGGGATTGAACAATATCTTAAGCTTTGTTTGCGAACGGGCGAGAGAATCGAGATATTCTCGCTCGTCGGCGGTGACGATTATGTTTCCGCTTGCGTCGGTCGAATAATATTTGTCGTGTAAAATGTTGCGCCAGTTCGGATCCTGCAGATCCATTTCGTCGATGGCGGCATTTATTTTATCCATGAGCGCTTGATTGTTTTTGTTTACTACGACATAAAAAGGATTGGCAGACAACGATTCTATCAACCATTCGTTTCCCATGGCACGCAAACTGCCGGTAACTATACCGTCCACCTCGCCGTTCTCGAGAGCAGAGGTAAGCGCGTCGTCGTTGTTATAGTATTTCACAGTAAAGTTAAATTTACCGTCGGCAAATTCCTCGAAAATTTTATTTTTGGAGTTGCCGTCGAGCATGCCGATACTCAGACCATCATAGGTCTTGTAATCGCCTTTTATCACCTTGTCGTTGCCCGCCTTTACCGTAAATATGGTCGAGTTCGTGCCGATATCTTTGTCAGAAAACAAAAAATCTTCTTCCCGTTCCGGAGTCTTGGAGGTCGAGGTCACTATATCCAATTTACCTTCTTTCAAAAGCTTGAGGCAGTCGTCGTGCTTCATGTCGGTATAAAGATATTCGTATTCCCAATCAGTATAGCGAGCCAAACGCTGTAAAAATTCATATCCGTAGCCGCTTCTCTTTCCCGTTTCGCTGTCGGTTGCATGGTAACCGACAAAAGAGAAAAACCCTACTCTTATGGGCGCCGTCGCTGTGACGGACGAGGTCGTTATTTGCCCGAGCAAGATCGGGAAAAACGCAATAGCGATTGTAAGTAATACGTATAATATTTTTTTCGATCTCATAGCAACCTCTCTTGTTTTGGATTTTCAATTGAGCTTTTTTTGTAGATAAAACGCGTTTTTTGCTGAATCGAACGCTGTTTTTGACGTTTTTTCGTCCTAAAAAGCCGTATTTTTGTGTAAAATACATAGAATTATACCATATTTATTTGTAATAGTCAACGATTTTATAATTCTTTCCGCAACCATTATATATATGGGTAAACATCAAATAAGATATTATTCGCCATTCCAAAAAGAGGGAAAAGCGGAGCGGGAGGGAGAAAAAAATAAAAAAAGATAAAAAAAGTAGGTAAAAACAGTTGACATAGGGTAAGGAGGTGTGGTAATATACATAAGCTGTCCCCCAAAAAGGGGCGCACCGTAAGAA
>CANQUR010000012.1 GCA_947627075.1 uncultured Clostridia bacterium | reverse complement strand
AGACGATGGGGCCGGCGGCCGCGCCGGGGGAGGCGGCGATGCCCTTGCCCACGGGCTTGGCTTTCTCCAGCGCCTTGACGTCAAACTGAGGATGCAGCAGGGAGTCAAGCTGAGCGGGCTCAACCTTAAGGATGGCCTGTTCCTTTGTAAGCTTGGATACGGGCGGCAAAACTCCGAATGCGTCCGCGCTCAAGAACACTATGGTGCGCGGATGTTTGCCCACGCCCGGTACTACCTTATTGGGTATAAATTCGATGGGATAAGAAACTCGAGTGTTCTCGGTGAGCGATTTATCGGTATAGTCCGGCTCGCGCGTCTTGTCGTCTATTATGACGTTTTCCACAAGGCTACCGTGCTTTATCGCCGCATATATCTCGGGCTCGCCTTCTTTGGACAAGTTGATGCATTTTGCATAACATCCCCCCTCGATATTGAATATGCCGCGATCAGACCAACCATGCTCGTCGTCGCCTATAAGTCCTCGGTGCGGATCTGCCGAAAGCGTCGTCTTGCCCGTTCCCGAAAGTCCGAAAAAGAGCGCGGTGTCGCCGCTGCCGTCGAGCGCCATGTTAGCCGAGCAGTGCATTCCGAGCACGCCCGAAAGCGGCAAAATATAGTTCATTACGCTGAAAACAGACTTCTTCATCTCGCCCGCATACTTCGAACCGGCGATAAGCACGAGCTTATGGTTAAAGCTTATTATGATCGCCGCCTCGCTGTTGGTACCGCATTCCTTGGGATCGAGCTTTAATCCGGGCGCGCATATCAATGTGAACTTCTCGACGAAGTTTTTAAGTTGCTCCTCGGTGGGACGAATGAGCATATTGTTCATAAATAAATTTTGAGAGGCGTACTCGTTTATTACTCTTATCGGAAGTGAATATTTCTCGTCCGCGCCCGCAAAGCCGTCGAACACATACACCCTTTCGCGATCGCTCAAATATTTGCATATCTTTTCGTAAACGATCTCGAAAGATCTTTCGCTTATCTTGACGTTTTCCTTACCCCAGGCTATCTTATCCGAAACGCCCTTTTCGTCCACGATAAACCTATCTTTGGGCGAACGTCCCGTGTATTTGCCCGTTTCCACAAGCAACGCGCCGTTTGACATAAGTCGGCAAGGCTCGGTCTTGAGCGCGTGCTCGACAAGCACGGCGGGACAAAGATTGTGATAGACATTTTTTACATTGGTTATGTTATATTTTTTAAGCAGTTCCATAATTTCCTCCGTCTGTTCCTTATTATACTCCTAAATTTTGTTAAATGCAACGCTTTTTCAGTGTTTTTTTGTTAATGACTTATATAATCTTTTGTCGTTTGACTGCTTCGATTACATATATCCAATGAAATTTCGGCAATAAAAGGTCTGAAAAAATTCAATAAAAAATTTTACTTGACATTAGGACATTATAATGTTATACTAATCTAAAGGAGTTTTTAATGAGCAATCTGATCATATATCACGGCTCGAATTCTATAATCGAACGTCCCATTTACGGCAAAGGTAAGCCGTATAACGATTATGGACTCGGCTTTTACTGCACCGAAGCGCTCGATCTTGCAAAAGAGTGGGCTGTCACCGAAAATTGCAATGGATATGCAAACAAATACTCGCTCGATATGTCTGACTTAAAACTACTCGACTTGTCTCAAAAGAATTATAACGTATTACATTGGATCACGCTCTTACTTCAAAACCGCGTTTTCACTTTGAAATCGGATATAGCCAAAATGGGTAAAGAATATCTGACTTCGCATTTTGCCCTGCCCATAAAGAATTACGACATTATAAAAGGATATCGAGCAGACGATTCATACTTTGCATATGCCGAGAGCTTCCTAAATAACACAATTTCCATTCAAAAACTTTCGGAAGCCTTGCGGCTTGGAGATCTCGGCGAACAAATAGTACTTGTATCGCAAAAAGCTTTTTCACATATACGTTTTTTGGGTTACGAAGTAGCGGACAGCGCCATTTATTACCCTCTCCGCAAAGAGAGAAATGACAAAGCTCGTTTGGAGTTCTTTTCTTCGCGACGAGGAAAACCTACTATCGATGACCTGTACCTTAATGATTTAATCAAAGGAGTAAAAGCCGATGATCCACGCCTACAATGACGATTTTTTACCTATTTTGCAGAGTAAACTCGCTTCTATGTTCGAACTTGCCTCTTTGGTGAAGAAAATGCCCGTAGACGACTTTGCCGCGAAGTTTATCGCTTCGCCGATCTGTCACTCCTTGGAAATTGCCGATCCCGTTTTTGTCCTTGGTAAATCCGCAAACGAACTTTTGGGACTCGTATTGCACGAGCCCCCTCTTTCGGTAGAAACGGACAGCTTTGCCTCGCCCGAATTTTGGCTCGGATACACACTTGCCTATATGCAATGGTACTTCAATAAGCCCTACTCCTCTTTGGTAGGCGTCTTTTCATGCAGTGACCTGTTATCATACTACTTCCCATATCATGAAATGGATATAAGACATTCGATAGAATTATTCGCTTTGAGGCTCAAAAGCAAATCGCCCCTGAAATGTTTCAGAATGGCAAAACACTTATCTCAATCGCAACTTGCTTTTTTAAGCGGTGTTGCGCTGCGTAACATCAAGGCGTACGAACAAGGCAAGGTCGATATAAGTAAAGCGCAAGCCGAAACCTTATACGCCCTTTCAAAAACATTAAATTGCACAATGGAAGATCTGATCACTTGATAACGGATTTTGCTTACAAGGAAAATGAGTTTAGGTTTTATCCCAAACTCATTTTTTATGATCGCTCTTTTGCAATCAATAAAGTCATTTTATATCGTTTCTTCGTCCATTTTATTTGCCAAGGCAAGGAACTGCTCTTTATCCAGCGCTTCGCCGCGTACTTTCACGTCCACTCCTATGCTTACGAGTAGATCTTCCGCTTTTGCTCTCGGCATACCGAAGGACTGCATAAGATTGTTTACAAGCGTCTTGCGGCGGCACGAAAAGGCGGCTCGAACAAGTTTATCGAAGGTTTTTCGGTTAGGTATCCCATCGTTGAGCGTAAGTCTCACCACGGCGCTGTCTACGTTAGGCTCGGGAAAAAACATTTTGCGACTGACGCTTCTTGTGATCTTTGCGTCCGCTCTGCTCTCGACGGCAAGGGTAAGCACTCCGTAATCGGATGTATCGGGTCGAGCGGTCATTCGAAGCGCTACTTCGCGTTGCACCATGACGGTCAAAGAAATGAGCGGAAACTCGCTCTCCAAAAAATAGAATATCACGGGTGAAGTGATGTAATACGGCAAATTTGCCACAACCTTGAAGGATCCTCCCGCAAGTTTTTTCAACTCGGACGGGGCTACCTTGAGTATATCGCTAAATACGATCTCGATATTTTCATAGCCGTCAAGCGTCTCGTGCAAAACGGGCTTCAACGTCTTGTCTATTTCGAATGCGATCACCTTTTTTGCTCTTTGCGCAAGAGCTGCGGTCAACGTCCCCGCGCCCGCCCCTATCTCGACGACGATATCGGAAGATTCTATCTCCGCGTCATCGACTATTGCGGCAAGCAAGTTGACGTCGGTAATAAAATTTTGACCGAATTTCTTCTTTGTTGCAAAGCTGTTTTTTCTTAAGATCTCGGATACATTCATATCTTTCAGCATATCACAAAGCCTATCAAAAGTCAACCGCACAACGCTCGATTTTCTTTTATGCCGACATTGTGCTATATCGAGGCACGTCATATAAGATATTGGTCAAGTTCGCCAAGCTTTTTCAGCGTCGTGAGCATTCCGCTTCCGTTGATTATATCGGGCGCGAGCGAAATACTTATCGGTATATCCGAGTTCAACAGATCTTCGAGCGAAAATCCGTCGTCGGCATAAAGTCGCTTGAATATCTTGAATGCCGGTCTGTAAAGATTGATATTTTTATCGAGTTTCTCGATAAAATCCGGAGAATATTCTCTTATCTTGTATTCGGTGACAGCAGCCTCACGACCGCTTATTTGCGGGATCATAGTAGAGATCGCCTTGAATTCGCTTATGCCAAACAGCTGCGCTATATGCTCCGTACGATAATTATTGTCCGGCGGCGGCACAAAGTCTTTGCGAGACCTAATGTGCGCCTTGAAAAGCGACGAAAGCACAGACGCAAATACGAATTGAAGTTCGCCTTGAGTGTAGGCACCGTCGTTCAATGCCGCATATGTCAGTCCGCATTGTTCCTCTCCGCTTCTGTCAAAGTTCTCTGTCGAGCAAAGAAGTCCGACCTTCAACGCCGCCTCGAGCAACAAGTCGCTTGGCGCCGCATCCGATCCCGCCAATTTCAAAACGGTCTGCGCCGCGATGTCGGACAAAGCTCCCGCAATATAAGGACAATATTCGTGCGCGGCAAGTACCGACGACGCATAGTATTCAAACGAGGTGTTGAGCCTCGCCGCAACCGTTCCGAAAAGCTCCGCTTTGTCTCTGTCGGTCAACTCGCAGTCGAGGTCGAATATGTATCCGATAGGTTTTGCGACCTCATACGTCGATACAGCACCGTTTTCACTTATGGTGCAAAGCGATGTGAGCGCTCCGAAATCGGGTTTCGAGGCTATAATAACGGGCAGATCGCAGGTGTAAGCCTTGTATTTTGCCCCATTTATCGCCTTATGCGACCCGACAGCCAAGACCAATTTGGAATCCTCCGGAACAGAAACGAGATCGAGAAGGCGCTTATCATCCTCTACCTTGACGCAAGCTGCGCGAAATTCGCGTTTTATATTGCCGTATATGGCTTGCATGAGCGCTTCGTCATCGTAGACAAGAACTACTCTGCTCATAGAAGGAACAAATTCCGCCAAAAATTCGTGCATTTTGCCAAATGCACCATGAGAAAGCAGACATTTGACGGTGAAGTCATGCGTTTTTCCGCAATCGCATTTTCGTTTTCCGAACATATCGGTGTATGATGAATAATCCATATCCGCATTATATATCTGCTCAAAGCAAAATATATGACAGCTTTTGTCGAGGCTACGCGTCTTTTGAAGCAATAAAAAAACGCGCCTCAAAGCTCCCACCTCAAGACGCGTTGAATAATTTCGTAGTTTTATTGATAAAGATCCGCAAATGTTTTATCGTATTTCGTGATTATCTTTTTGACGTTGCGATAGTATTGGATCCTCTCATTTTGCCATACATCGAACTCGTTTTGAGCCTTGGTTTCGAGAAGTTCATCCCTTATCACATCCTTTACCGCGGTATATCTGCCCGGAGTTTTATACGAATTGAGCGTAAGCTTTTCTCCGCTTCTGTGATCTGCCGCATAATACATAATGTGCACGCCGTAATCGGTGACTACATATTCGTTGAATATTTCGCCTACTTTGTATCCGTCGTCTCTGAATGCCCTTGCCGTATTTGCGAATTCTTCCATATAGGTCTCGCTATCGCCCTCAGCAAGTTGATACTTTACGGCATAGCTCTTTTCATAACCGAAGCTGCCCGGATCGGTGCTGTACTTATAAATAAGATCGTCGAACGCTCTCTCCGCGTCATAAGCGTTTGCGCTTGCACGAGACATGATCATTCTCACTTCGCTCCATATCTCATCCACGGTAAGGGGATGAGTCTTGTCGTCTTCGCCGTCCACATGGGCATAAGCCACGATGTTATTTACCTCGTTGTTGCGTTCCCTTATATATTCCTCTTCGGTTGCGATCTCCTTGTATGCGGTGAGATATTCCTTTTGCGCGTCCGAGAACGGGATAAGGATATGCTTAACGAAAACATAATTATCGTTGGGATGATACAAGATCATATCATCGCCGGATACCGCCGAATCATATTGAGACGAATCGGAATACTTCATTATCTGATCGCCGAGAAGCTTGTTGTATTTGTCGATGATCTCCTCATCCGACACGGTCACACGTCCCTCGATACATTCCTGCAAAATAGTCATTTTTTGCGAGGAGATCAAGCTGTCGCCAAAGAGCTTTTTGCACAAGAGAGTTTTGCCGAGGCTGCGATAAGCATATGCGGCTCCGTCCTCTTTTATCATGGTTCTGAGATCCGAGATTTCCTTGTCGATGTCGGCAAGTTCTTCCTCGGTAATGCCTATAACGTTTTTTACATTATCCGAAAGCGTCGTGACGAGCTCCTTCATGGCTGCATTGGCGGCAGCTCTCATTTGCTCGTTGCCGAAGTTGCCCGGAAGAGAATACCAATATTCGTCGTCATTTTCGATATACCATTTGATGTCTATTCCGTCTTTAAGATAAGACTCGGGATCGAGATACCAATCGTCGTGCTTTGCGTTATTGCCGTAGATACGCTCGTTTTCGGGAATAAGGAAGCGATTGTCATCCTCGGCTTCCTCGGGCTTGACGGGGTAAGTCGTTTCAGCCTGTTGTTCCGCAGCGTCGGGAACGATAACGGGATCCAATCCCATTCTATCAAGCACATCGTTATAAATGTCGTTGTAATATTCGTCGATCGAATCATATACGGAATGTTGTATTGTGTCTATATCTTCCTTCGTCCAAAAGATCTCGCGAGTCTCAAACATGATATCCGCGCTGACGAGCACGAGATTCGTGAGTATAAGTTGTTCGAGCATATAGTCGACCATATCATTATAGGACATACCGTAATTGTTTACATAGGTACTGCCATAAGTATTTATATAGCTTACAAGCTGCGATTTGTAAATATCGATTGCTTCGGTCGTAAAGGTTACGTCTTGGCCGCTATCCTTCCTCACGTTCTCCGTAACAGGTTGAATGGTCATAATGGTCTGCGCGTAATCTCTCGGATAATTATGCTTCAGCCAACTGTTCTCGTATGTGCTGTTGCAAGCGCACAATGTCATGATCGAAAACATCAAGCCGATTATCAAACATAAAACTTTTTTCATAGTTTTCCTCTTGTAATAATTAATGCCCTATACTTACAGGTATTAATCATTATACTCTATTTCCAATTAAAAATCAAGGGTTTGAGGGCATGGGCAAACAATTTAATAAAAAATTTACCAATTTTTTCTGCGCTCCCACTCCCACAAAGCCTATATACGGCGGCGACGTCCTCAAAACGCATCCGAAAGAAGTCGCTTTATTGTAAAGAGCGCTGTCTATGTCCTTTATCTTATCGAAATATATTCCCGATTCGGCTCGCTTGAAGGTCACCTTCGTAGCGCCCGCCTTTGCTCCGAGGTTTTTAACCAATGCGACCGCTATAAGGTTTTTCAGCTGTTTTGGCGCTTCGCCGTACACATCGCGAAGCTCGGCATGGAGCTTTCGCACCTCATCCATGGTAGACAACGTGGACATCCTCGAATAAAAATCTATTCGTCTTTCCTCGTCGGGGATGTATCCTTCGGGCACATAGGCTTCGAAATCTATCGCCACCTTGACCTCATTTTCTTCCTTTTTGTCTATGCCGCGAAGTTCGTCGACAGCCTCTTTGAGTATCTTGCAATACATATCGTAGCCTACCTTCTCGAGGTGACCGTGTTGCGCCTTGCCGAGAATGTTCCCCGCGCCGCGTATTTCGAGATCGCGCATGGCGATCTTGAATCCCGAGCCGAATTCGGTAAATTGCGTAATGGCTTCCAAACGCTTGTATGCGGTCTCGCTCAACAATTTGTCCGCATATGTAAAGAATACGTATGCAAGCCTGTTGCTCCTGCCTATCCTACCTCTTAATTGATAAAGTTGCGACAAGCCGAGCCTGTCCGAATCTATGACTATCATGGTGTTTGCTCGAGGCATATCTATACCGTTTTCGATTATAGTGCTTGCAATAAGCACGTCGCTGTTGCCCGCAACAAAGTCGTTTATGGTTCTTTCGAGTACTTCCTCTTTCATCTGCCCATGCCCCACGGCAATTCTCACGTCGCCGAGAAGGGCTTGCATTTTCGCGGCAAAGGAATCTATGCTTTCCACCCTATTGTATACTATGAAAACCTGTCCGCCTCTGCCTATTTCTCGCATGACCGCATCGTAAACAAGGCTGTCCGAATACTCGGAAACATACGTTTGCACGGGTATGCGGTCGGATGGCGGCATAGACAAAACGCTCATGTCCCTTATGCCCGTCATGGACATATGGAGAGTCCTCGGAATGGGAGTCGCAGTTAGGGTAAGCACGTTGACGTTCTTTTTTATGAGCTTGAGTTTTTCCTTGTCCGCAACGCCGAAACGCTGTTCCTCGTCGAGAATGAGCAGTCCGAGATCTTTGAATCTCACGTCGGAGCTTAACAACCTATGAGTGCCTACGGCGAGGTCTGCCTTGCCCTCCTTCAATAACTCAAGGCTCTTTTTGATTTCCTTGTTGTCGTCAAGCCGCGTAAGCGAACATATATTCACGCCGAACGGCTCCATACGCTTTTCGGCGGTCTTGAAATGTTGTTTTGCGAGAATGGTGGTAGGCGAAATGAACGCCACTTGTTTGCCCTCGCTTATTACCTTGTAAGCGACGCGAAGCGCCACTTCGGTCTTGCCGTATCCTACGTCGCCGCAAAGCAGTCTGTCCATTATTTTGCCTTGAGTAAGGTCGCTTATACATTCCTTTTCGGCTTGAAGTTGGTCGTCGGTGGGAACATAAGGAAATGCCGCGTCGAATTCCTCTAAAATTTTGTTATCCGAAGAATATCGGTATCCCTTGGCTTCCGCTCGTTCCGCATACAGTTTCAAAAGCGAAAAAGCCATCTCTTTTACAGACGCTTTGACTCGCTCTTTTACCTTTGCAAAGTCCGATCCGCCTATTTTATTTAGCTTTGGAGCTTCTCCGCCCGCAACGTACCTACTGAGGCAATCGATGTTTTCGACGGGAACGTACAACTTGTCGCCGTCTTTATATCCTATGATGACAAAATCTCTTGTGCAGCCGCCCATGGTCATCTTGGAGATCGATTCCATGATGCCTATTCCGTGAACGTTATGCACGACGTATTCGCCCGCCTGGGGCATAGTGAACACGTCCTTTTTGCTACGTGAAAGGCGTTTGGCTCCCGTCTTTTTGCTCACAAGGTCATATGTGCCTATAACTACGAGTTTACTGTCGTGAAAGACAAAGCCCGTCTCGAGCTTATCGACCTCGAGACAGAGCGAAGAATATCGCGCGGACTTTTGATATAACAGATCCTCCAACCCGCTTTTTATTCTTTCGTCACCGCAACACACCACAACGGTATAACCGTCAACGCACCAATTGCTTATGTCCTTTACGAGCATATCGAAATTCTTTCGATAGACCGAAGGAGAACTCGGCTCGAGAGTCACCACCTTTTGAGGATTGAACAGTCGATTTGCGTTGCTTATGTTTTGAAAGGCAAGCTTCGTGCCGTCATATGACATATCCTCCGAAAGTTGTCCGTCCACAAACGGAGCGCCTTGCTCGATTAGACTTTTAAGGCGCGAATTGAATTCCCTCGCCGTCATAGACGCATTATCGCATATTTGCTTTACGTCCTCATAGACTATAAATCTTCTCTTTACGAAATCCTTAAAATGCGAATGCGGAAGAAGCGGCATTATGAATGAAAGAGACGGATCTCCGCTCCCGTTTTCGAGTTTGAATTCCAAGTCGCTCAAAATTCCGCTTGCGTCGCCGTGTATCATGTTAAGATCCGCATCGCCCACCGTCAAAAAGGTATTGGGGCAAATCTCGACTTCTTCCAATGGCTCAAGTGACAACTGCGAATAATAATCGAAGCGTTTTATTGCGTCCACTTCGTCGCCGAAAAACTCTATCCTTATTCCGCCGTCGTAAATGACGGGAGAAATGTCCAAAATGTCGCCTCGAACCGCAAATTGTCCGGGTGCGTCCACATGAGTCACCCGCTTATAGCCGGCTTTTACGAGCTTGCTCGGCATGGTCGAAAGCTCGGCTTCTTCGCCCACCTTCAGCTTAAAGCTCAATTCTTTGTATGCTTGCGGCTCGGGAAAAAGCTGCATCATGGCTTCAACGTGAGTGACCACGACCTTTGCTTGTCCGCTCGAGATCTTGTAAAGCGCCTTTATGCGATCGATATAACTCTCGCTCGACTTAAGACGAGCATAAGTCAAGACATCGTCGAGCGCGGGCAAATACACCGCCTCGCGCATACACGAGATCTGATCGTACGCCTGCTTTGCCGTAACGTAATCCGAGCATACGTATATAAATTCGGGCAACAAACTCGCCAAAGCGGTTTTTTGCCCGAAATGCGCCGAAAGGACGGAAACATCTTTTCCGTCCGACAAGGCCTTTATTATTTCGGCGGTCAACCCGCCTTGTAAATATTTTTTTACGTCAAACATAACAGCTTGGTGATCTCGTCGGCTGCGCGTTCTATGGCACCTGCCATTTGCTCGCGATCGCCCTTCGGCACCTCGCATAATACAAAATCCACGAGAGGCATTCCGAGAGGCGGCTTGCCTATGCCCACTCTCACTCTCGGGAAATCCTCGGTACCGATATTGTCGATGATATTGCGCATACCGTTGTGCGTTCCTGCGCTTCCCCGTTGACGAACGCGAATATCGTATCTTTGCAGATCTATATCGTCATAGGCGACGATCAGATCTCGACTGTCGCATTTATACTTGGCAAGCAACTGCTTTACCGCCACGCCCGAAAGGTTCATATACGTTTGAGGTTCCGCCAAAATGACAGGCTCGCCGTTTATATACGCCTTTGCGATCAAGCTTTCGCATTCGCGCGTTTTGAATTTCACGTTCAATCTTTGCGCAAGGCATTCTACGACCAAAAAGCCCATATTGTGATGAGTATGGGCATACTTTGCTTCGCAGTTGCCGAGTCCGACAACTATTTTCAATTTATTTTCCCTCGAATTCGTTGAGCGCCTTTATAAGAGCGTCCACGTCGATGCCGTGAGCGGAAGCCGCTGCCTCGATGGATTCGCCGCGTGAAACGGGACAACCAAGGCAATGCATACCGAAACCGAAAAAGATATCTTCGCATCCGGGCTTAAGCTGCAAAACCTCATAAATCGTCATATTCTTGTTGATCATATTGACATCTCCTATTAACATTTATATTTTACCCCAATAAGCGCAAAAAGTCAAATCAATTTATAGTAATATTTGGGAGGTTTTTACGGTAAAATAGATTGTAACTATTTTTTTGGGAGCTTTTTATGTATAAAGTCAGCGAGTTGTTGGGTAAGCCTCTTTTATCCTTGAGTGAAGCGAAGATATTGGGAACGGTCGCGAATATCCTCTTTGATGAAAAAATGCTTAAGGGAGTTTGGGTCGTTTTGTACGACAACGATGATGAGACACGGTATTTACCCTTGATGAAACTCGTCAACTTCGAAAGCGACGCCGTGGTAGTAAAAAACGCGGACGGACTCGAAATCGAACCGAAAATCGGACTCGAAAATCCCATAAACAGTCCCGTTTTCAATCAAGACGGCAAATTGCTCGGAGGGCTACGCGATATCGTAATGGAGGGAATAAAGGTGACCGCCTTCGTTTTGGACGATATAACCGTTTCGAGCGACAAGCTTTTGTCTGCCGGAAGCGTTTTGGTTTTCAATGATAGCGGCAGATCGATAAAATTGACGCGCCCTCAAAAGAGCGCGCCCGAAAAGGAGGAAAAAGATGAGGCTTTGACGAAAAAAGCCGCATTTGCGCCTTCTTACGACTTTTTGCTGGGCAAAAAAACTCAACGCAACATCTTTGCTTCGGACGGCAAACTCATAGTCCATGAAGGCGAAAGTATCACGTATTCTATTATAGATACGGCAAAACGCGAGGGCAAGCTCGTGATACTTGCCCTCAATGCGCTATGATACATATAGTCGATTATTTTTCGGTTACGGTCCCGTTTTCCACATACAGATCGCAAAAATCGTCGTCTACACCCAAGATGCGCGGATCTATGTGCGTGCAGGTTATGATCGTTTGATGTCCTTTTATCTTTTCCATAAGGCGTTTTTGCCTTTCTATATCCAGCTCGCTCAATACATCGTCGAGGAGCAAAACGGGATATTCTCCGCGTCTGCCCACTATTTCGACTTCGGCAAGCTTGAGCGCAAGTGAGGCTGTTCGCTGTTGACCTTGCGAACCGAACGAACGGATATCCTCATCGCCTATTTTGAACGAAATATCGTCCTTGTGCGGACCGGAATGCGTATAGCCTCGCAGTCGATCGCCCTATCGCAAAGTAGCTTTTTTGAAAAATTGTACCTTATTTCTTCGGCGTTCTCGCCATCTATAGACTCGTAACCGAGATTCAACGTTTCCTTGCCGTCGGTCAAAAATTCATGACTCTCGCGCGTGATCTCATTCAGATTTTCAACAAAACCGCGGCGCGTCTTTATTATCTTGCTGCCCGTTTCGGCGAGTTGCATATCCCATACGTCGAGAGCGTCGTCGGTGACCGAGCCGCTTTTTAGCAATTTATTGCGTTGCATTAGCACCTTGTTATAACGCGTAAGCAAATAAAAATACGTTCGAGACATTTGACAAAGCGCTATATCCATGAATCTTCGTCTGTCGGCGGGCGCTTCCTTGACTATCCTCATTTCGTCGGGCGAAAAGAATACGGTGGACACCACTCCCATAAGCTCGCCTATGCGCGAAATGGGCATCCCGTTTATTGCTATGCGTTTGCCCGTCGCCTTGTCCAACGCTATTTCCACTCTGTCCTCGCCGTACGACTTTTTTACCGTCAGTTTGATATACGCCCTGTCCTTGTCGTGACAAATAAGCTCTCTGTCACGTGGCGTTCGGGCGCTTTTTCCCACACTGCACAAATAGACCGCCTCCAAAAGGTTGGTCTTGCCCTGTGCGTTTCTTCCCTCCACAAAATTGATCTTGTCGGAAAAATGCACGACCTGTTTTGTATAGTTGCGATAATCGACAACCGTAAGCTCGGTCACATACATGATTTTATTATATCAAATATAAGCGAAGATGTAAAGTGTAGCAGTCGAAATTTTATTTTTTAACTGCTTTTTGCCACTCTTTTTTTTACGCTTTTTGGTTTTCTTTCGCCCATGCTCTTTTTTGCGTTGAGCACCGCCTTCTTTCTCAACGCCTGCTCGTCGAGGCTCCTTTGAAGCGCCTCCATGAGGTCGGATATACCCTTGCCGCTCGCCGCCTTCGGCTCGGAGATCTCCTTGCCGTCTATCTTTGCGCGAATGGCTTCGAGCAATCTTTCGCGGTATTCGTCACTGTAATTTTCCGGTTCGAAATGTTCCTCCATTTCGTAAATTATCGATTTGGCAAGTTCGAGTTCCTTTCCGCCGACTTCTTCGGAACTCTTATAAGGACAGGCGCGGATCTCGTCATGAAAGTAGAGCGTGTTGAGCATGAGCGCACCGCCTATCGAACGTATGGCAATGAGCGTCTCTCTCGTTCCGAGCACGGTCTTTGCTATCGCCGCCTTGTTTGTCTCGCGCATAGCCTTGACAAGCACATCAAAGGCTTTTTCGGCGCCCGTCGGCACCACATAATAAGGTCTGTCATAATAGACGGGCTGTATCTCGTCGACGGAAACAAAGCATTGAATATCTATATTCTTGTCCTTCGGCGTTTTGAGTCTTTCGAAATCCTCTTCCGAAAAGACTACATATTTGTTTTCCTCGTATTCGTAGCCTTTGACAATATCCGAGTTTTCCACCTTTTCGCCCATTTCGTTGGTCTTTACATATTTTATTCGACTGCCGCTTTTCGAGTCTATCATATTGAAGCCTATATCGTTATCTTCCGCCGCTACGACGAGCTTTATAGGAATATAGACGAGCCCGAAGCTTATATTACATTTGTATGCCATACATCCTCCCATCTTATTATGAGAAAAATGCACAAAATCGATACTCGATCACATAAGTCTTTCGAAGCTCACCGTGGGTGCACCCATCTTGCCGGTAAAGCGATAAAGCCGCCTCGCCACTCCGTCATTGCCGTCGAATATCTTCATACGAGGATCCAGATCGTATAAATAATCCTTTAAGAATATGTAATGTGTGCATCCGAGCACAAGCCCGTCGCAACCTCGACATTCCGTATATAACTTGCGTGCGAGCGATTTAAGCTCGTTTGCGTCAAAATACGACCTTTCTATCTCGGGAGCGAGCTCGGCTCTTGTGATGAGCTTTATCATGTCGCTTTTCGATCCTATAAGCTCGCGAAATTTTTCTTGTCTCGCAGCGGCGGGGGTGAGCGCCACAGCTACATTTCGACAACTGCATAGGGCGGGCTTTACGGCAGGCTCCACCCCTATATAATTGAAACCGGCGTCGAGCTCACGCAGCCTTTGTATTGCAACATTTGTGGCGGTATTGCAAGCGAGCACTATTATGCTTGCTCCTCGACTTTTCAGTTTTTCGCAGGCTTTGAAAGTCCTATTGAGCACAAAAGCGTCATCCTTGTCGCCGTAGGAACAGTTATCCCTTATGAATATGTAATCGCCGCCGCACACCTTCATCATACGTGAAAGCGTAGTCAAACCGCCGATCCCGCTGTCCATTACACCTATGACCATACAAGCATTATATTCCACCGCTTTTTATACTGTTACTCGTCGAATTTCGCAAACGTGCCGTTTATGGCTGCCGCGATAACGTCGGCACACTCCTCCACCAAAAGGTCTATATCCTTGGGCGTGACTATTAGTCCCCTTATTTCGTCGCTCATACGCGCTTCATCCGTCGCCTCTCCTATTATCGTGCTTGCATAAACTACGAGAGGGACTCCGAGCGAAATGACGTTACACCCAAGCGAACTTCTGTCAAGTCGCAAACGATGATTGCTCACTCCGCTCCCCGGCGTTATGCCGCTCGAACAGAGCTGAAATGCCGAAGCTATCCTTCCCGTAGTTGCCGACGAAAGACTGTCCACAGCTATCACAAGGTCGGGCTTTATTCGCTCGCAAACTCCCTTTATGACATCGAAGCTCTCTATCCCCGTGACTCCCATGACATTGGGACATATACCGCTTATTTCCGTAATTGCGTCCCCGAGCTGTCTGGTCACCACAAGACGATCGAAAACTTTGCTTCCGAGCGAATCTGCCGTGAGTTTGGGATTGCCGAGCCCAACTACGAGGACGCTCTTTGCCTTGCCGCTTATCTCCTTTATCACGTCGCCTATTGCGGAGGACAATCTTTTGTAATAAGCGCGTTCGAGAGTCTTTATCGCATCGCACTCGAGCGTAACGTATTTTCCGGGCGCTTTGTTGTATTTTTTTGCGGCGATCTCGTCGAGATCTATATCGGTGCGAACTATCTTGCCCTTGCGACGGCTCGCCCCTTTTGTCAATTCTATCGCCATATCAGTACGTTTTTCCATGCGTCACCTCAAAAAAATCCGTATTTAATCGTATTTTGCTCCGAAAAAGTCGTTATTATTACTTGATTTTATATTTCAATTGTGCTAAAATATTTAGGTTAGAAATTTTGACCAATCATTTAGGAGATAACAAATGCCAAACATTAAATCCGCAAAAAAGCGCGTGCTTGTCAATGAGAAAAAGAACGAACGCAACAGAACGCTCACAGCAGAGCTACGCACCGCTATCAAAAAATTCAATTCGGCTTTGGATTCCAACGATATCGAGACCGCCGAAAAGCTTTTGCCCGAAACCATGTCTGTTATTGACAGCGCAGTGACAAAGGGTATCATAACAAAGAATACTGCCAACAATCGTAAAGCAAGACTCAGCAAGAGACTTTCCGACATCAAGAGCGGCAAAAAGGAGATCGTCATAAAGAAGGACAACAAGACTATAGCCGCCGAAAAACGTGCCGCCAAAGTTGCGCGTGAGGAAGCCGCTAAAGCCGAGGCAAAGCGCATAGCCGACGAAAAGAAAGCCGCTAAAGAAGCCGAGGAAGAAGCAAACAAGCCCAAAGCAAAGCGCGCTTCAAAGAAAACCGACAAAAAAGAAGCGGAAAAAACCGAAACAAAGCCAAAAAGGACAAGAGCTAAAAAGAACGAAGAGTAATTTTTAAGAGGGCTTATATTATGCCCTCTTTTTTATCCAAGTCGATGAGCCTTAAAGATTCTATAAATAATTCGGTAGATCTCGAGGACAGAAGTCCCCAATCCACAAAACTTTTTACAAAAATAGCGATCCTCGCTTCCACGATCGCATTGCTATTGTTTTTTATCTGTGTGATCACATATCAAATAAATCACACTTTGGGCTTGAATGTCTTTGCGTCCGTCTTTTTGCCGATGGCGATCCTATTTATAATAGCTATCTATCTTGCCATTGCGGAAAGACTTCGCGCAAAATATCTGGGAGCCATAATCGCCATTATCTTATCGTTCATATTGCTGATATGCATCATAGCGTTCGTCATATTCGAGCTTGTGACTTTCGGTCAGATATATATTGCGCCGTTCAATCCCCCTCCTACCATATGACAATCGACATAAGATAAAACGCCTTATCACCCGATAAGACGTTTTTTTGTTTGTTTAATATTGATCATTGCTCTTCGACGGTGTCTTTCTCCTCTTTGAGTCTGTTTTCGAGAGCCTCTATCAAATTGGCATATTTTTTGTTGTCTTCAAGGTTCCCGCCTATCATTTTGCCCGTGGCGTCGGACACCCAAGAAGTCACGGGAACGCTAACTTTGGAATTATTGACTTCCTCTTGCATTTTGGGCCATATGCCCGCGATATAGTTCGCCACCATCAAAAGTATGCACGCGTAAGCGAAACCTCTTACGGCGCCTCCCGCTATTCCGGCAAGACGCTCCCAAAACTTTACCTCATGCCCCGTTAGCTTGGACTTGAATATAAACGACAGTCCCATCACCACCACTCGCAAGATAAAGAAGAACGCGATACCGGTCAAAATCACATAAATGTTGTAAGTCAGTTCGAGCGCAAACACTTGACCGACCGACTCAATGGCGCTGTTTATATACATTTCCTTGCATACGGCGCCTTGAATGAGCGACGACATGAAATACAGCAAACCCGTCGATTCGGCTTTTATTGTTTCTCTTATGGTTTCCTCGGTTGCGCCGCTCTGAATAGCCGCCCTTATGGATTCCATAGACATGTTCTTAAGTCCCTCGGGAACCAAATTATATACCTTATCGTACAAGCCGCCTTCGCTTATGATCTTGTATGCCATATCAGGACTCAAAAACGCGTTGGCAATGGCCTTTGCCAACAAATACGACAAAAGCAAGCTTATGAACCACCCGAAAAAGGATACGAGCGTTTTGAAAAGTCCAAATATGAAGCCGAGTACTGCAAATAATACGATAAATGCAAAAAATAATAGGTCAAGGATCATATTTTTACCTCCGTTTGAGTATTAAACCTTCAAATAGCGTGAATAATCAATCTTATGAAAAAGATGTTCGAAAGCTATCCCGTTGTCATGTGTATAGGCACCGACCTTGTGGGCGGCGACTGCCTCGGTCCCATGGTCGGACAATTGCTTATAGCACGCGATCTGTCCGCCTATGTTTACGGCACCCTCGAAAGTCCGATAACCGCTCTCAACCTTAAGGAATATTATGCCTTTATAAAGGAAAATCATTGCTCCACTATCATCGCCGTCGATTCGTGCGTGGGCGAAAACGTGGGAAAAATATCCGTTTCGTCCGGAGGATTATTCCCCGGCGCCGCTTCCGACAAGAAATTGCCAATGGTGGGAGATATCAGCGTGACCGCAGTCACATCCTGCTTTCCACCTTCGGATAAACGTTTTTCCGCCGTAAGACTCGGCTTTGTGTATTCGCTTGCGATAAAGGTCGCCGATACTATAGAAAAATTGATTGCTAAAAGTCATGTTTGAATGACTGCCGAGTTTGAAAAAGCTCGGTTTTTTTATTTTAGAAGCGATCTGCCTTCCATTTCCTCGGGGACGGGCAGCCCCATAAGCTCCAATAATGTAGGAGCCACGTCGCACAATGCCCCGTCTTCCCGCAAAGTCTTGTCTGCGAATTCCTTTCCTATAACTACGAGCGGCACGGGATTTGTAGTGTGAGCCGTCATTATTTTACCGTCGTCTGCTATCATACATTCCGCGTTGCCGTGATCTGCGGTTACAATAACGCTTCCGCCCGTTTTAAGCACGGCTTTTACCACTTTTATAAAGCATTCATCCACCGCTCTTACCGCCTTAATCGCCGCGTTGAGAATACCCGTATGCCCCACCATGTCGCAGTTGGCGTAGTTCATTATGAGCATATTTGTATTGCCCACCGTTTCGAGCGCCTTTTCGGTGACCTCATAAGCACTCATCTCGGGTTTAAGGTCGTATGTCGCCACCTTCGGGCTGGGAACAAGAATTCTGTTTTCGTTTTCATTCGGCTTTTCCACTCCGCCGTTAAAGAAGAAAGTGACGTGCGCGTATTTTTCCGTTTCGGCAATGCGCGTTTGAGTAAGATTTTTATTGGCTACATATTCGCCCAGAGTGTTTTTTATTTCCTTGGGTCCGAAGGCTATGCGCATATCGAGCGACGCGTCATATTCGGTCATGCCAACATAGAAAATTTTCTTATCTTCGCGCTTGAACTTGTCAAACTCCTTATCCAAAATAACGTGCGACATTTCCCTTGCGCGGTCGGCACGGAAATTATAAAAGATATAGCTGTCGTTATTATTTACGCCCTTATAGTCGCCTATTATTTTGGGAATAACGAACTCGTCGGTGATTTGCTCGTCGTAAGAAGCCTTTATCGCCTGCTCGGCACTTTCGAACCTTTCGCCCTCGCCCATAAATACGCACCTATAAGCCTTTTCGACGCGATCCCAACGGTTGTCGCGATCCATATAGTAATATCTGCCTACAACGGAAGCTATCTTGCCCAATTTAAGCTCGCTCATTTTGTCCTCGAGCTGTTTTATAAAACCCATGCCGCTGTCCGGCGCGGTGTCCCTCCCGTCCGTAATGCAATGTACATATACTCTGAAAAGCCCGCGCTTAAAGCAAAGTTCCAAAAGCGCAAAGAGATGATTTATCGAGCTGTGCACTCCGCCGTTTCCCAATAGTCCGGCTATGTGTAAATACGAATTATTCTCGATCGCATTGTCTATTGCGGCATTGAATTGCGGATTTTCGAAAAAATCGCCGTCCTTTATCGCCTTGTCTATGCGGGTAATGTCTTGATACACCACTCTGCCCGCGCCGAGATTGAGGTGTCCCACTTCGCTGTTGCCCATTTGACCGTCGGGTAAGCCTACGCTTAGTCCCGACGCCTCGATCAATGTATGCGGGTACTTATTCCATAAACTCTTGAAGTTGCTTATCCCTTCGAGTTCGATCGC